>NZ_JAKKRS010000017.1:0-134218 GCF_025654025.1 Shewanella sp. SM55
TCAGTCCCAGTGTGGCTGATCATCCTCTCAGAACAGCTAGGGATCGTCGCCTTGGTGAGCCATTACCTCACCAACTAGCTAATCCCACCTAGGTTCATCCAATCGCGGAAGGCCCGAAGGTCCCCTCCTTTCCCCCGTAGGGCGTATGCGGTATTAGCAGTCGTTTCCAACTGTTATCCCCCTCGACTGGGCAGATCCCTAGGCATTACTCACCCGTCCGCCGCTCGCCACCTCAGAAGTAAACTCCCTCGTGCTGCCGCTCGACTTGCATGTGTTAGGCCTGCCGCCAGCGTTCAATCTGAGCCATGATCAAACTCTTCAATTAAAGTTTTGTTGCTTCCGTCTTGCGACTTCAGCTGCTCAATGAATTCTGTCATTTGTTTCCGCTTTTAAAAAAGCGAAATCAAAATTATGTACATATTGCTATGAACACTCATTGTTACATTGATTTAAATTTTTGACTGCCAACCCGAAGGTTAAGCAGTTTCGATTAACTCAACACCTGTGAGTGTCCACACAGATTTCTTGTTTTATCTTGTTAAAGAGCAACTCAATATTCGTAAGAGAACTTGAGTACCACACTGAGCGTCGAACGCTTCCAGTTGGCTAGGGCTGCGTATTCTACGCATTTCCCGTTTCGCGTCAAGGAGTTTTTGCAAACTTTCTTAACACTCATCAATCAATAAACTCATTGATGAACTGTCACATCAGGCTGCTTAACGCTGTCTGCCGTGTCAGTGGATGCGCATTATAGGCAGCAGAAGATTTTGTGCAAGGGCTTTTTTAACAATCTGCGCCAAGCGAATAAATAACCACCAAACTGCAGAAATATACTGCGATACTGAGCAATATCGCTGTTTGGGTTGATAAGTCTGGCAGAAGGAATAGCCTATTGCTGGAGTTTTAATAGATTGAATGGGCATAAACAGAAGTTGATAGCTATTTTTCGCTATATCTATCAGCAAACCTCTAAAAACGTTATGCCCTGTGTGATGTCTTACTCTTATTTACACCTAGCTAATGATAAGCAATGCTCAAAAGAACGAGCCCTAAGATTTATGCTCTTCTTGTTTCTCTTTCTCGAGATCTGTAACGACTTGAGTTTGTGCAGCGGCTTGGGCCGAGGGAACCGTTTCGACATTCGCCACGACATCATCTCCTATAACATGTGCGACTTTGAGTTTTCTCACAGTTCGAATCGTAATGATTGGGCCTGAAATCGCATATAAGTAAAAGCCGACACATAAGATCAAAGCAGGTTGAACAGACACCACCACAAATACACCGACGACCAGTAAGATCACGATAAAGTTAACCTTGCCACGCCAGTCAATTTCTTTAAAAGAGTGATAGCGGAAATTGCTGACCATCAATAGACCCGTTGCCGCAGTCACAAGGGCTGCAATCCAACTGATATTTTTTCCATCGAGACTGTATTGATTACCCAGCCAAATGCTGCCAGCAATAACTGCTGCAGCGGCTGGACTCGCGAGACCTTGAAAATAACGCTTATCGGCGACCCCCACTTGCGTATTAAATCGAGCGAGTCTTAATGCCGCACCTGCACAATAGATAAATGCTGCCAACCAACCAATTTTACCTAAGTCGGCTAATGCCCAATTGTAGGCGAGTAGTGCTGGTGCCATTCCGAAGGACACCATATCCGCCATACTGTCATATTCGGCACCAAAATCACTTTGGGTATTGGTCAGTCTTGCGACTCGACCATCGAGACCATCACAGATCATGGCTATAAAAATGGCTATTGCAGCAGCTTCAAAGTTAGCATTCATGGAAGCAATCACGGCATAAAAGCCAGAAAATAATCCTGCTGTCGTAAAAAGATTAGGTAGTAAATAGATACCTTTATTCTTTACTGCTTGATTTGAAGAATTTTGCATACACTTATTACGCTAGTTCAGTGAAGAGAAGTTAGCTTTCAAGATAACATATTTTATTATCATGTCGATGAGAGACCAGTTAGGGATAATTTCGATGTTAAAAGTGAACATGTTCAGAACAATACTGTATCGATGGCTCTGGCTCAGTCTTTTCATTGGCCCCGTTTCTGCGGGCGTTATCTATACTTGGGTCGATGAAAATGGGGTAACGCATTACAGTCAACAAGCACCACAACAAGAAAAAATCAAAGCAGAAAAACTCTACAGTGAAGATTTAGAGCAAGCGAAAGTCGGTTTTATCGCGCCGATAAAGAAAGCAGATCCCACTTCTGAAGCCAATGAATTAGAAAAGTCAGCGGCGCTGATTAAAGAAAAAGACGCCAAACAGGCTAAATCCATTTGTGAGAGTGCAAAACACAATTTAGAAATACTCACAACGCATACTAAGCTTATCCGTCAAACTTCAGACTCGGGTGAATCTGTCGCTATGACTGAGGAAGACCGCCAAACCTCGATTGCCCAGCAGCAGGAAAGAATCAAACTCTTCTGTGATAAGAAATAGCCATTAACGAAGAATGATTAATGCTAATGCAATAAAAAGAGCCGAGTTTTTAACTCGGCTCTTTTCGTTTAGTGCTTGAAGCGGGAGCGATACTGACTACTGGTTATTGCTCGAACACTAACTCGCCACCCGCACAGCTGACCTTGATCGGTTTACCCGGCAACAAGTCACCACGCAGTAATTTCTGCGCCAGCGGGTTTTCGACTTCTTGCTGCAATGCCCGTTTCAACGGTCTTGCACCATACACAGGATCGAAACCAATTTCCGCAATCAATGATAATGCCTCGTCGGTGATCTCCAATGTATAGTCCTTTTCAGCCAAACGTTGGCGTAAGGAAGCAATTTGTATCGAAGCAATACGCTTGATATTGGCAGCATCCAATGGATGGAACACCACAGATTCATCGATGCGGTTTAAAAACTCGGGTCTGAAACTGTGAGTCACCACATTCATTACCGCTGCTTTCATCTCTGCATAGGTCACTTGACCAAATCCTTCTTGGATAATGTCGGAGCCTAAGTTCGAGGTCATGATGATCACTGTATTTCTAAAATCGACAGTACGACCTTGACCATCGGTTAAGCGCCCATCATCAAGCACTTGCAGTAAAATGTTAAACACATCGGGATGCGCTTTCTCGACTTCGTCGAGCAATATCACTGAATAAGGTTTACGACGAACGGCTTCCGTTAAGTAACCGCCCTCTTCATAACCTACGTATCCTGGAGGCGCACCCACTAAACGCGATACTGAGTGTTTCTCCATAAACTCAGACATATCGATCCGCACTAAAGCCGATTCGGTATCAAATAAGAACCTCGCCAGTGATTTACAAAGCTCAGTTTTACCTACACCCGTTGGACCTAAGAACAGGAACGAGCCAATCGGGCGATTTGGATCCGCCAGACCCGCGCGGCTACGACGAATCGCATTCGCGACCGCATCGACGGCTTCGTTTTGACCGATCACTCGTTCATGCAGTGCCACTTCCATTTGCAGTAATTTTTCGCGCTCGCCTTCAAGCATTTTCGATACGGGTATTCCCGTCGCTTTCGACAATACTTCGGCGATTTCGAACTCAGTAACCTTGTTACGCAATAACGTCATGTCCTGCATTTCGGCTTGCGATGCCAAATCGAGCTGTTTTTCAAGTTCAGGTATACGACCGTATTGCAGCTCAGACATCCGAGTTAAATCACCCGCACGACGCGCCACTTCTAAGTCCATTCGAGCCTGTTCGAGATCGGCTTTTATGTGCTGAGTGCCCGCTAATGCGGCTTTTTCAGTACGCCAGATTTCGTTCAACTCTGAAGCTTTCGCTTCAACGTCACGTAATTCCTCTTGCAGATGGTCAAGCCTGCGACGACTCGCCTCATCATTTTCTTTGGCTAACGCCTGCTCCTCCAGTTTGAGCTGGATAGCACGACGTTCGAGCCTGTCGAGTGACTCAGGTTTTGAGTCCATTTGCATACGGATACTCGATGCCGCTTCATCGATCAAATCGATCGCTTTATCGGGTAACTTACGGTCCGACACATAGCGGTGCGACATGGTCGCTGCCGCCACAATCGCCGGATCGGTAATTTCCACATGGTGATGCAGCTCATAACGTTCTTTCAGTCCACGCAAAATGGCAATGGTGTCTTCAACGCTTGGCTCATCCACCAGCACTTTTTGGAAACGACGTTCAAGCGCCGCATCTTTTTCAATATACTGACGATACTCATCGAGCGTTGTCGCACCCACACAGTGCAAGTCACCACGTGCTAACGCAGGTTTGAGCATGTTCCCCGCATCCATTGCGCCTTCACCTTTACCGGCGCCGACCATAGTATGCAGTTCGTCGATGAAGAGGATCACTTGACCTTCTTCCTGCGCTAACTCATTCAATACCGCTTTTAAACGTTCTTCGAACTCACCGCGATATTTAGCGCCCGCAATCAATGAGCCCATATCGAGGGATAAGACACGCTTATTTTTAATTCCCTCGGGGACTTCACCATTAACGATACGCTGGGCAAGTCCTTCAACAATCGCCGTTTTACCCACACCCGGTTCACCGATAAGGACGGGGTTGTTTTTACTGCGACGTTGTAACACTTGGATCGTACGGCGAATTTCATCGTCACGGCCGATCACAGGATCTAACTTGCCTTGTTCAGCTCGCTCGGTCAGATCGATAGTAAACTTCTTCAACGCTTGGCGTTGATCTTCAGCGTTCGGATCATCCACTTTTTGGCCGCCACGCATTTGTTCAATGGTTTGCTCCATCAACTCTTTGGTCGCGCCGGCTTTTTTCAACGCTTGCGCAAGGGCATCGGCACCTTCTAACGCAGCTAATACAAATAATTCGCTAGAAATATATTTGTCTTTACGCTTTTGCGCCAATTTATCGCACAGATTTAATAAACGGATTAAACCTTGGGATAATTGCACATCGCCGCCCGTACCTTCGACTTGAGGTAAGCGTTCCAGCTCTTGACTCAAGAGCGATCGCAGCGCACTCACTCGAATGCCAGCTTGGGTCAATAAGGGATGGATTGAACCTGAATCTTGGTTCAACAATGCCATCATCAAATGCAGCGGTTCAATAAACTGATGATCACGCCCAAGTGCGAGTGACTGGGCATCAGAGATGGCAAGCTGAAATTTATTGGTCATACGATCGAGTCGCATACAGCCTCCTAACACTCATATAGTAGAGATATGCCAATCCATAAGACATCTTGCCAATTTAGTGGCTTTAAAATCAGTACCGCTAATGGAGAGATCTAAATAGGATTGGTATTACATTTCGTTAGTTAAAAGATGGGGGCTATTTAGCCAAATTCAAGAGAATAACGCGCAAATAAATACAAACTGTAGGGGAATTAGCTTAAGACTTAAGCCAGATCAATGAAGCCATGCGTCCCGTCACCTTATCGCGACGATAAGAGAAGTAATCCGTGTCGCTGACTGTGCAGATATCTGCGCTATAAATATGGTTTATACCGAGTAAACTCAAGCGTAATTTAGCCAAGCCAATAATATCGGCAAGATACTTGTTACCACTTGGAATAAAACACGCTGCCGACTGCGGATGTAAAGTACAAAAGGCTTGCTGTACTTCAACACCGACTTCAAATTTTTGTGGACCAATAGCCGGGCCGAGGTAGGCAATCAACTCATCCATAGGTGAACTAAACTGCGCCGCGGTGGCCTCAATCACGCCATCACATAAACCACGCCAACCGGCATGGGCTGCAGCCACTTCGGTTCCTGCTTGATTACACAACAACACAGGTAAACAATCGGCAGTCATTATAGCGCAAACTAGGCTCGCGGTTCGGCTGTAACAGGCATCAGCAATCTGTGTATCCACAGCAGGAGCTAAGCTCAGCGCATCTAAATTAAGCACATGAGTACCATGCACTTGCTCGAGCCAGACAGGCTCAGCGGTTAACGCTAATTGTTTGCAGAGTAATTCACGATTAGCCATCACCAGCTCTGACGCATCACCGACATGCAGTCCAAGATTCAAACTGTCATAGGGATGCACGCTCACACCGCCATGACGATTTGTCATAGCGATGCCAACATTAGCGGGAACAGGCCAATCGTGATTAAACACTTACAAATACTCGATAGGATGCTCGACTGTGTCTTGACGCAGTGCTTTCGTCAAAATCACCATGTCTTCAGGAATTGGCGCGTGCCAGCTCATGATTTCACAACTCACAGGGTGCGCTAATTCAAGACGCACAGCGTGCAGAGCTTGGCGCTTGAAGTTTTTCAGAATATCAAAAAACTCTGGGCTGGCCCATTTCGGCGGTTTTGGACGACCACCATACACAGGATCGCCCACTAATACGTGGCCTATGTATTCCATGTGCACACGAATTTGGTGAGTACGACCCGATTCAAGGCGCAATCTTAGACGAGTGTGGTTACGGAATTTTTCCGCCACACGATAATGCGTCACAGCAGGTTTACCTGAGTGATGCACCGCCATATGAGTACGTTTCGTTGGATGACGACCAATCGGCTCATCAACAGTACCGCCACCTGTCATAGTCCCCATCACAATCGCTTCGTATTCACGAGTGATTTCACGGGCCTGCAAGGCGGCAACTAAATGGGTTTGCGCTTCAACGGTTTTGGCTACAACCATTAAACCTGTAGTATCCTTGTCCAGACGGTGCACAATACCAGCACGTGGTACATGCTCAATATCGGGACAATGGTGCAATAGTGCATTCATCAAAGTGCCATCGGCATTGCCAGCACCAGGGTGAACCACGAGTCCCGCTTGCTTGTTGATCACAATAATGTCGTCATCTTCATAGACGATATCCAGATCAATGGCCTGTGCCGCTGCGTGAACTTCTTCTTCAAGAGTGGCATCTATGAGTATCTGTTGCAGCTCATAAACTTTCTCTCGGGGCTTATTAACGACAACGCCGTCAACATGAACTGCATCAGATAGGATCCATTCCTTGATGCGCGTGCGCGAGTAATCTGGGAACAACTCTGCTAGGGCCTGATCTAATCTCAGTCCAGTTTGTGTTGCCGAAATCTCGCTTTTTAGATTAATCTCTTGTGTCATAGGAACCGTATCCCCATTTAGGGGTCAAAAAATGTGTGCTATCTGTTACAATCGGATGTTTTCTATTTTATAGTGAAATGGAAAAATTCTTAACTACAACTTAAAAAGAATTGAATTCAAGTATGTATAAATTTTCCAAAGGCGTTACCTTAGTCCTATTTTCACTAGCGTTATCAGCCTGTAGCAGCAGCCCTGATGATAACGATATTGCCGCCAAAACGTCACCTGATGTACTTTATACTCAGGCAAGAACCTCTATGGAGCTTGGCAATTACTCTAAAGCTGTCCGTTCTTTGGAAGCGTTAGACTCACGCTTCCCCTTCGGACCTCACAAAACTCAAGTCCAGTTAGACCTGATATATGCTTACTATAAAATGGACGATGTCGCTTCTGGTATTGCGAACATAGACAGATTTATCCGTCTTAATCCAACTCATCCAGATGTAGACTATGTGTTCTATATGCGCGGTTTAGTGAACATGCAAGCCGACAATTACATGTTCCACGACATGCTTAATATCGACCGAACCGATCGTGACCCTAAAAATGCTCAAGATGCTTTCAAAGATTTTGATCGTCTAATCAAAACCTACCCTAACAGCAAATATGCCGCCGATGCGCAAAAACGCATGTTAGCGTTGAAGAATCGCTTAGCAAAATATTCAATTCAAGTTGCCGAGTATTATCTCAAGATGAATGCATGGAGCGCCGCAGCAATCCGAGCACAATCTGTAATGGAAACATACCCTGGCACCCCTTCAAATGAACGGGCATTAGAGATAATGATAGAAGCTTATGGCGAATTAGGTCAGAGCAAGCTGAAGCAAAACGTGCTCATGGTAATGCAAGCTAACTTCCCAAACAATGAAATCTTATCAAACTAACCGAGAATGCCCCTTTAATAGGGGCATTTTTTTGCTTGGTGACCCTAGATAAGCCATAAATAGATAACGCTAAGTTCTCAGTGTGGATAGTGGTTTGGCTATTTTTACATTCTCAATACCAACACAAATGACACTTTCGTGTAAATCTTATCCAACTGAGTCACTTTTTCCGTTATTTAGTAAAAATCTATTGACTCAAAACCCGAAAAGCCTTTAAATTGCGCCCGTCGCCCGAATAGCTCAGTCGGTAGAGCAGAGGATTGAAAATCCTCGTGTCCCTGGTTCGATTCCGGGTTCGGGCACCATCTTTAAATGGGTTGCGATAGCGACTTATTTTAGAGAACTGCGATAGGTACAGTGCAGGTGTGGTGGAATTGGTAGACACGCCAGCTTCAGGTGCTGGTGCTCGCAAGGGCGTGGAGGTTCAAGTCCTCTCACCTGTACCAAATTGCAGTTCAAAAGTTAAGATTCACAGTGTTAAGATTGTCAATTCGATGAAATATCGAATAGCCATGCAGATGTGGTGGAATTGGTAGACACGCCAGCTTCAGGTGCTGGTGCTCGCAAGGGCGTGGAGGTTCAAGTCCTCTCATCTGTACCAACATTTAAACCTCGCCAAGCGAGGTTTTTTTGTATCTAAAGCAAAATAAATTTTCTGTAACTCTCCCCTCTTTCCTCAGATTTGCTATACCTATTGTTACAGACTCATCATAGGGATAGATAGAGTTCTGCCTAAAGGACTCTTTAGTTCACTGAGGCTATCCATATGAACGGTTTACAAATAAAACAAAAAATGTTTATCGGCATTCTGGTTCCCCTTGTAATGCTAATGACGATTGGCTTTCTCGCCATTAATATGATGGGTAAAATTGAATCGGGTGTTGAACGTATCTATGGCGATAGAGTTGTGCCACTAGACGATTTAAAAGTGATTGCTGATAAATACGCGGTCGATGTTATCGATGCGGTCAATAAGGCGAACGCGGGTGGTTTCACCGCCTCTCAAGCAGCTGAAGCGCTAGACAGTGCCAAATCTACCATTACCCAGCATTGGCAAAAATACTTAGCCACTGAACTTACCTCAGAAGAATCCCGACTCGTAAAACAAGCCGAAGTGCTGTTCTCACCCGCAAATCAACAGATTGACACTCTGGTCTCACGCTTAAGAGGATTAAATGGTGATGTATCAAGCCAATTATCGGCCAATATCCTGCCGCTTTACCAAGTCATAGACCCCATCAGTAACCAAATATCTGAACTGATTGCACTGCAAATTCGCGTGGCAGGCGAAGAAAAAGATCGTGTGAATGCCATTTACCAATCTTCAATCACTATTTTTGTAGCATTAGCCTGTGCCGCCATGATTATCAGTATTGTGATTGGGCTCTGGGTCAATCGCAGCGTGATGAATCCTATTAATGACATTCTCAGTAAACTTAAGCTGATCCATCAAGACTCTGATCTTACCGTCAAATTCACTACTTTTAATCACGATGAACTAGGACAAATATCCACTAGCCTCACCCAAGTTATTGAACACTTGCGGGGCATTCTTCATTCGATTGCCGAAGCGGCAAATACCGTTAATAGTTCAGCAAATGAGTTAAGTAGCTTCACGCAGGCAACCAATAAACGTATGCAACAGCAGCAAGCCGAAACGGAGCAAACTGCAACGGCCATGAATGAGATGACGGCAACGGTCGCAGAAGTCGCCCAAAGCGCATCTGCAGCGGCAGATTCAGCCAAAGATGCCGATACCTATGCCGCCAATGGCAATAATATTGTGATGCAATCGATTAGCAGTATGTCGCAATTATCTGATCAAATTCAAAAAACGGCACAAGTCATTGGATTTCTGTCTAATGAAAGCCAAAATATCGGCCGCGTACTCGATGTGATAAAAAGCATTGCCGAGCAAACCAATCTATTGGCATTAAATGCCGCCATTGAAGCGGCCCGCGCGGGGGAACAAGGCCGCGGCTTTGCAGTCGTTGCGGATGAAGTGCGGACCCTTGCGCAGCGCACCCAAAAGTCTACCCAAGAAATTGAGGCCATGATTGCCACACTACAACAAGGCGTTAAAGAAGCAGTTAACGCTATGGAAATAGGTATAAATCAAGTAGATGATGCTAATGATAAAGCGAATCAAGCAGGCCAAGCACTGAAAGAAATCGTCTCCTCAGTAGATAGCATCACAGAACTTAATACTCATATTGCGACCGCTGCCGAAGAACAAAGTAGCGTTGCCGAAAGCATTAATCGCAGTATTATTGCCATCAGCGATATTGCCGAACATTCCACCGCATCGGCGGCTGAATTAAGTGAATCTGTGGTTAATTTAACTAAACTCGCCAACAGTATGCGCAATCAAGTGAGTGCATTTAAACTCTAAGTCAAAAAACCACACTATGACTGCAATAAGCTTTGCTGTTGCAGTTAACCTCCCTTAAACCATCTGTAATGTATTGAAATAATACGTTTATTTACCACCCCCTATCTCGTACCCGCTTTGATAAAGCACTTCAAATGACCTTAATCACGCTTATCGGTAGCACAAATTGCGATCATCACTATTGATCCAAATCAAATAGATCTTTAAACTCATTTAACATTCATAATATTTGCACGTTAAGGATTTTCTATGTTGGACAGCCGTACAATCCAAGTTATCAAGAGCACTATCCCCTTACTCGAATCCGCAGGCCCTGCGCTGACGACCCATTTTTATGAACGTATGTTCAAACATAATCCTGAATTAAAAGATGTATTTAACTTGGCACACCAGCATTCTGGTGGCCAGCCTGTTGCCCTGTTCAACGCCGTCGCGGCTTATGCTAAAAATATTGAAAACTTAGCGGTGCTAAGTTCGACTGTCGAGCGCATTGCCCAAAAACATACAGGATTTCTGATCAAGCCTGAGCAATATGCGATCGTCGGCAGCCACTTATTAGCCACCCTTAAAGAGTTAGGCGGTGATGCAGTAACAGAAGAAGTATTAGAAGCTTGGGCGCAGGCCTATGGATTTTTAGCAGATATCTTTATTCAACGAGAAGCTCAAATTTATCAGGCACATGCAGAACAAGATGGCGGTTGGTTGGGTGAGCGTCAGTTTATCATTAGCGCGAAAAAGACTGAGTCCACAGTCATTACCTCCTTCATATTGACGCCCGAAGATGGTAAACCAGTTAAAGATTTCATTCCCGGTCAGTACTTAAGTTTGAAGCTAAAACATCCCAATTTAGCATATGAAGAAATCCGCCAATATTCCCTATCCGATGCACCGAATGGCAACAGCTACCGCATCAGTGTGAAACGTGAATTAGGTGGCCAAGTATCTAATCTGCTACACGATACCATGCATATCGGTGACAAAATTGCAGTTATGCCGCCGGCGGGAGATTTTATCTTAGAAGTTGGGGCGGACATCCCCGTAGTGCTCATTTCGGCAGGAGTGGGTCAAACACCGATGAAAAGCATGTTGAATCAATTGATCAAGTTGCAACATCCAAGTGCTATTACTTGGCTACATGCCTGTGAGCAAGGTGATGTACATGGTTTCAAACAGGCTATTCACACCAAGCGCCAGCAACATCATAATCTGAAGAGCCATGTTTGGTATCGCAAGCCGAGTTCAACCGATGTGGTGGGTACAGATTATGATTTTGAAGGACAAATGGAATTAAGCAAAGTCGCAGAGCAACTGCTTCCCCATGCACGTTACTATTTCTGCGGACCTATTGGATTCATGTCAGCCATCAAGCAACAATTACTCGTTCTGGGTGTCTCAGCTGAAAACATGCACTATGAAGTATTCGGCCCCCACGCCGATCTCTAATCCCATATCACGGGCTTGGGACACCTGATTCTCAAGTCCATTTTTATATTTAGAATACGCAGAATAATGGCTGATAAATTGAATTGCCCTATGTCTCTAAGCTACCGGTTTGCAGCGGATACAAGCCACTTCTGCGGCAGTCAGCACACGACTTTCGCCCGACGCCAGAGCTTCATCCAACACAATATCACCTATTGATAATCTATGTAGACCAACAACTGGGTTTCGAAAGCGGCCAAACATCCGCTTAATTTGATGGTACTTACCTTCCTTTAAAGTCACTTCAGCAACATGGTCAGCAATGATCACCAATTTAGCGGGCTGAGTCATTATATCTTCAAAGCTGAAATACATGCCTTCGGCAAATGCGGCTATATATTCTTCAGTTAATGGATTAGCTAAGGTGACGCGATACACTTTATCGACCTTATGCGTCGGTGACATTAGTGCATCAGACCAGCGGCTGTCATTGGTCAGTAATAACAAACCCGAAGAATTTAAATCTAGCCTACCCGCGATATGTAACTCATCACGGGCTTCGCAATCGAGCAAATCAATCACAGTTTTATGCTGAGTATCTTTAGTCGCGCTCACCACGCCAATCGGCTTATGCAACATCAAGTAAACTGGCGTGTTGGCCTGTAATATTTGCCCATCGAGTTGGATGTGAGAAAACTCATCCACTTGCCTATCCATGTCCTTCACTATCAATCCATCGACACGAACTCGGCCCAAGAGTAACAGTTCACGCACCGCTTTACGGTGAGTGTGTAACTGGGTACAAAGATAACGATCGAGTCGGCCGCGCTTAGACTGCATAACACCACAAATGACGAAATATGAATGGGATAGCCATTCTAGCAGGATGCGAGTTCAGGTCATAGCGAGCCAATACAGTAAGCATCACAGAGGTTATTTAGAGCAAAATTAGATCAAACTAAGCAAAATTTGTTAAGCTAGGCGTTCAATTCATCTTATTGTGAGTGGTTACCGCATCAAAAACTTATCTGCAAGTCCCGTTATGATACGTTCGAACCTGCTATTTTTAGCCTTGTTTTTAGTGATACTCGCGAGCTCATTCTTCACTCAAGCGAGCGATGCAGTAAATCCCCCTGAAGCGCCTCAACCTTTCGCCATCCATGATAAACCGCTGATAGAGCGCTACGTCTTCGATGAACTCAAATCTCTCAGATACGATCAACAGGATCTTGAGCGGCGCCTCACCATAGATATCACAGATCGCGAACTGGCCGTTGCCGACAAGTCGATGAATTACGCCAATGTCACTGTCACTTACTTCTTTTATATGATCGCCGGCGTCGCCTCTTTAGTCGCCTTTATCGGCTGGCAATCCCTACGGGAAATCAAGACACATACCGCCAAACTGGCCGCGAATCAGCTACAGAGTATTGCCGAACAATACGAAGAAAAGTTCAAATTACTCGAGCAAGAACTCAAGCATAAGAGTCGTACTATCACAGACAATAATCGTGAAATAGAAGTGATTAATGAAATTCATAATCTGTGGCTACGTGCCCAAAGTGCCCAGACTCCCGAACAAAAAATTGAAGTCTACGATGAAATCCTCACGATTCGACCTGGAGACTTGGAAGCGCTGACCTATAAGGCCGATGCCGCAATGGAAATGCGCGAATTTAATTGGGCACAAAGCCTATGTAATCGTGTTTTGGAAGTTGACCCAACTAACGCCCATGCTTTTTATCAAAGAGCCTGCGCCTTTGCGTGTTTAGGTGTTGAAGATAGGGCAATTTCTGATTTGGAACGCGCCATCCATAACAGCGCATCCTTCAAAGAGCTAGCGTTGGATGAAGCTGATTTCTCACAACTTAAAGGGCATCCTCGTTTCGAAACCTTATTGGCCTATCACGAACCTGATAAGCCCTAAGCTCCGAGGTTTAAGCCCAGAACGAATGCTTAATATATAGCGTTAGCTTTCAGTGACGTTTTATCCCACAGATAAAACGCCTCAAGCGAACAACTTAAGTGCACTACTAAACTATCGTCGCAACTTTAATTGCCGCAATCTTATATGCACAGCGGCGAGCACCTTCGATGATATGTTCTTCGCGGCTCACCACGGCAATATCAGCGAATAACTGCTGGAAAAGTTGCAACTCAGAGCGGCAAAAGTTCAAACACTTAGTCGCTGCAGCGCAGATTGGACAATGATTTTCGAGTAAAAAATACACGCCATCGATGTGTTCCATGGTCGCCATATAACCTTCGTTCGAGCGTAATTTCGCAAGGATGGCCAAACGTGTCGGAATATCAGTAGCACCTTCCATTGCCGCACGATATTGGACTAACGCACTTTGCTCCCTGTGACCGATAAGCTTATCCAAGCCTTGGTCGCCAAAGATCATTTTTACCGAGTCAATCAGCTGTACCGTCAATTCCTCATGGCGATCGGCAAAGTGAGTACGGCTTTGTTCAGTCAATCCCCAGTAACGTGTTGGGCGACCGCGGCCTTCAACTCGATCCTCAATATCCACATCGCCCATATCTTCCAAAGCTTGCAGATGTTGACGCACCCCCATAGTCGTTAACGCCAATTCCTCCGCTAAGGTTTTAGCAGTAAGCGGGCCATGCAACTTGAGTAATTGAATAATCTTATCAGTAGTTTTCATTGAGTCTCCCCGATTTCAGCCGAAGCATTATCTCCCAATCTCCGCTGCTTTAACAGATTAAATAAACTTTTTTATTTACTTTATCCTTTACAATATTAAATAAAGCAATTACCTTACAAATAATTTATAAACAAATAGGTTTACTTAATGAAATTACTCATCATCAGCACCAGCCAAAGACCCGATTCACAAAGTGCTAAAGTCGGTCGTTATATCGCGGAAAGCAGTTTCTCATCTCCCCACAACATGGGTTACGACACGATACATCACTTAGAACTATGCCTGTTTAATCTGCCCTTTTGGGATGGAGAAGAAGACAACAAAGGTGAACACTGGCCCGAAATAGAACACAGAGTCGATGAAGCCGATGCGCTAGTGCTGATCACCCCGGAATGGGGCGGCATGGCATCACCATTACTGAAGAACTTTTTGTTGATGTGTACTCGCGAAGAAACCGCCCATAAACCCGCCTTATTAGTTTCAATATCGGATGGTATTAGCGGTACCTACCCTATCGTTGAAGTGAAGATGAATGCCCTTAAAAACAATAAATTAGTGCCCATACCCGATCACTTAATCATCCGAAATGTCAGCCATGTACTCAATGCAATCCCTGAGAGTGCCCGCGATATCGCGCTTAGGGAAAGAGTGCAATACAGCTTATATATGCTGCATCAATACGCCCAAGCATTAGCCCCCATTCGTGAACAACATGCCAATCAAGCGTACCCAAAACAGCAGGAGTACTGTTACGGTATGTAAGCGGCTTGAGATTTTAACCACCAGCAACAGACTAAAATCATTACAAGGAACGCATTATGATTCATTTAGAGCATATCAATTTAGTGGTAGACGACATCCCCGCAGCACTGCGCTTTTATCAAGCGGCTTTCCCCCATTGGCGTGTTCGCGGTGGCGATAAAGGCACTTGGTACGGCAAACCCCGTAATTGGATTCATTTTGGTGATGATTATCAATACATTGCTTTTAGTGACAATGGTGAAGGTGAAAACCGCGATTTGGCTGGTCATCAAATTGGACTGGCGCATTTTGCCTTTGTGACCGACAACTTAGATGCTGTGATAGCAAGACTGACCCAAGCAGGTTTCCCTATTGCCAAAGATGGCATGGACGATCCCTATCGACGCAATATTTACTTCTTCGATGCCCATGGTTTTGAAGTGGAATTTGTGGAGTATTTAACTGATATTCCAACGGAACGAAATCGCTATTAGCGTAAATCGTTATTAAAAAGAAGTAGCCAAGAACCGCATGTAGTGAATAGGGTATAGGAGCCAGGTACTATTCGCTTCGCTCGGATTGTTGCTGCGCCACTATGGCCGAATCCTTATGGGCATAAAAGTGGAGTCTAAACTGAGTATCTTCGGTCAGTAGCTCCACTTTATGCCAATATTCAGGATGTGAAATGGCGGTTTCACCTGCGCGAATAATAATTTCTTTATCTAATTCGCCCCTGCTACCCGTATAGCCATAAAACTTTAAGCTGCCCGTTAACACTTGGATCTGCCCATATACGCCAGCCTTAGTATTGTGCATGTGCAGCAACATTTTAGGAACGTTGTCATGGTTGAAAACCGGCGTTGATTTGTAATTTACAAAATCTTTGGGGACTAAGGCCATGATGTTTTGCACTCCTTGTGTCAAATCACGAAAATCGAGTAATGCTTACGGCAAGACTAATATAGCCGTTGCCGTATTTCTGTCCAACTCATATCTTGACCTGTATTAACGAGCGGGTTTGAACGTCGAATTTGAAAACACCAAAGTGCTCATTCATGCTTGCAATAGCAAGGTTAGTTACTTTCATCACTGTAATCGCTACACTAGCCCGCATTAAGTGCCACCTCAATTAGATGACATGATGCCAACGCCCTATTCATATTCCACAACGTATATTTTAGATAAAGCCCATTTCGATGAATGCTATACGCAATCAGTGGTACCAGATCCCACGCTCAAACCTTACTACAAAGCCATTGGATTAACCCTGATAGGTATCGCGCTTATTTTCACCGATATTAGCCTTTATTTAGCTTACTTTTTTGTTGGGTTAGGTGTTATAGAAGCGCTAAATGTGAAGTATCACAAAGCATGGTGGTTGATGCGTCAGATGATGAGTAAAGCGGCCAGCAATGAGGTCACACTCACCATTGATGAGCAAGGGATTCACACTCAATCCATGTCTGTGACCAGCCAAATTTTATGGACCGACATTTACCGGATTAAAGAAACTGAAAAAGGCTTCTTGATCACCCACAAAGCAGGCACGAGTTATGTTTCTCTCCGTAGCTTAGATGAAGCAGCTGTGGCCTATATTAAAACTAAAATCTAGTACAGCTAAAAACACCCATAAAAAAGGCTGATCTTCATCAGCCTTTTTTACAACTCTGCATTGCTGAATCGTTACTTTTTCAATTCACCAACCGGTAAAATCGTACGGCCATACTCATTATTAAGCACCTGCGCCATCGCAAAATAAATCGCACTCGCACCGCAAAGTATCCCTTCAAAGCCCGCAATAGTGCCAATCAAGGCGCTACCCGTAAAATCACGCGCCGCCAGCAGGAAAAATAAGATAGTTAAAGAAGCAAACACAAACTGTTTGGCTCTTGGATAACGCAAAGAACCCACAAACATGAATGCCGTGAATATGCCCCAAAGCGTTAAATACCAGCCCATAAAATACGTTGGACTCGCCGCAATGCCAGCATTAGGCATTAAAATGAGGCCCACTAGCGTTAACCAAAACAAACCGTATGAGGTAAATGCCGTCGTACCGAAAGTATCGCCGCGCATGAAACACATAATCCCCACAATCACTTGACCAATGCCACCGTAAAAAATCCCCATGGCTAAGATCATAGAATCAATAGGGAAATATCCCGCATTATGAATGTTTAACAAAATTGTTGTCATACCAAAGCCCATTAAACCTAATGGCGCTGGATTAGCCAGTTTTGTAGACACAGAGTTCCCCTAGAGAAAAATCAACAATTCAATAAAAATCAATAGCATTTGCCATTAATCTTATGCACGCGCACCTGCGAGAGCGGCGCATTCTAGAGGATAGCTATAATCTTAGCAATGTAATCATCAAAAACAAACGAACACATAAAAATAAACAATAAAAACATAAAGTTAAAATAATAAACTGTAAAATAAAATTTAAACTAAAAAACACATAAAAATTAATTCTTTTTAATTCAATATTCTAGAAAAAAACGGCCTACAACATGCGTCATATCTCATTTTATATGACTTCTTATAACTACCGCATAATTCAGTTAACAGCGGCGATTAAACCTTCATTAAAAATCGACCATAAACAGTGATAATAATGCACTTTATCGCAAATAAGTCCTTAAAGTGATGTAAGCAGCATTTTTGAAAGAAATCCAAGTTCTACTGTACACACAATTAAGCGCATAAGTTAAGCACATAAGTTTATGTGCAGAGTTTCATCAATTAATTTCAAGCACAAGTTCAGAAGAGCCAACTTAGCACGCATGAGTTCAGAGGGGGGGGTGTGAACCTAACTCAAGCAGCAAAAGATGCTGAGAATGAATCAAACTAGAGCAAATAAAGTACACTCAGCCAGCCCATTTACTTGAAGCGAATCAAGGGAAAACAAGGTAAAAAACCTTAATCAAGAAAGGTAAAAATTATTTATATCTAAAACAGAATAGCAGTGATAAATTGCTGATGTTGGCACAGTGGAATTAAGAGAATGCATCTTAATCTGTGGTTAACAATACATAACTAAAGGAAATAAAATGAATAAGTTATCAGCTGTTTTTACTCTATTGGCATTAGTAAGTTTCACTTCCTTTGCTGACGACTCCTCTTTACCGCCTGCACCAGCAGCCGATCTCGCTCAGCTGAAAGAAGTGTGCCAGCAGATGGCCTCTGAAGATCAAGTCGAAAATGCTGAGCTAAAACAATATGTGCTTGATTGTGTAAACGATCAATTGACAGAAATGGGCTACAAGTCAGTTACTGAGGTCAATTAATCTTCATTCTAATCTCTGTGTTATTACCGCAAAGTAGGTTATTCGGCTTCAGTCTGTGCCATTCACACTTGCGAATGGCATTATTATTTCCAAGCAACACAGCTTTTACATCATAATTAACATCATTTCAGTTACACTCGAAACTTATAAAACACAAAATTTAACATCCACAATTAACCGTACGAAAGCTGCCAAGATAAGCTTTTAGCATGACTATCAACATATTGTGCAATCCATAAATTTATTATTTAATTGATAGCTGTATCATTTTGCATCTCCGTGAATGAAACCACTGTTGAATTGAGCATAAAATGCTAATCTGTTTTCCTGTATTGTTAACCTCAGCCCTTAATCGTTAAATCATGTATCGTATTCTTTTTGTCCTCATTACAAGTTTAAGTATTTTGCCTGCAATCGGAATGGCGAAAGAAGCCTGTGCACCAGAAAATCAATGTATTGAGATGAACAACTGGGATCTAGGCATCGCCATAGGCTGGGGACAAAAAAGCAATCCACTCAGGGATTTTGACGATATTCCATTGTTCTTTATTCCAACAGTGGCCTATTACGGCGAACACTGGTTCTTCGACAATGGTAATTTAGGTTATACCTTAGCCGAGCAAGAAAGCTTTACAATTAACTTAGTAACAAGTTATAGCTTAGATAGAGCCTACTTCTATCAATGGGACCCATCAAATATCTTTTTGAATCGTGGCACTCAAGTTGAAGCCAAAGCCATAAATAGTATGTATTTATCGACTGAGCCCGAGCCTGAGTTTAATTCCTTAGAGACTCGGAACTTCACCTTACTTGGCGGTGCCGAAGCATTCATCTATACGCGGCTCGGTATTATTAGATTGGCGTACACTCATGATATGTTTAATGTGCATCAAGGTTCAGAAGCACAAATAAAATGGACCTATGGTTGGGATTACGATCGTTTCATTTTTGAGTTTGCGCTGGTATTTGATTGGAAGAGCCAAGCCGTAGTGGATTATTATTACAGCGTTAGACCCAGTGAAAACGCCTATTGGAGCGAAAAATATCAAGCAAAATCAGGTTGGGATAAAGGTGCGGAAATGACGGCCCGTTACATATTAACTGACAATTGGGATCTACTGTTGGCAGTTCGTTACACTCTAATTGCCGATGAGATTGCCGCCAGTCCCTTGTTAGACCAAGACTATAGCAGCACCTACTTTATCGGCGCTGCCTATAGGTTCTAACGTTAGTGACACTGCCTCAGTTAAGCTTGTTTTGCTTTATAGGTCTAAGCCTCGGCTTGATGGGCCAAAGTTCAGCACAAGCCAAAACTCGCGACTCGGCACTCAAACTCACACCCGAAATTTGCATCACAAGTTCAGAAACTGAGGCCTGTGACGTCTATATAGAACTACAGTGGGAACTCGCTAAAGATGAGCTTATCTGTATCTTGTCCGACAACGCCGCCTATCCCAAATGGTGCAGTGATTCAGTTTCAACCCATACGTTAAGCATGAAAATCCACACTATGACGGATATTCAATTTGTCATGGTGAGTAAAGACAGTAACCAAACTTTGGCTGGTGCCAAACTTAAAATCACTTCTGCATCACAACCTCAGGTTCGCAGACGTTACCGCAACCCTTGGAGTTTATTTTAATGACAAGCCCACAATCGAACCACAGAGTATTATTGGTTGAAGACGACGTTCGCCTAGCAAACTTGATTGTAGATTACCTAAAATCCCATGGTATGCATGTTGAAGTTGAACGCCGTGGCGATACAGTGCTAACACGATTAATCAATTACAAGCCAGATATCATACTGTTAGACATTATGCTACCGGGCATGGATGGTCTCACTCTGTGTGAGAAACTGCCCGATTATTTCGCAGGTCCAATCCTATTGATGAGCGCACTTGGCTCAAGCGAAGATCAAATCAAAGGACTAGAACTCGGTGCCGATGACTACGTGGTCAAGCCCGTCGATCCTGCTCTGTTAGTTGCGCGGATCAACAACTTACTTCGCCGTCAGAATCAGCCACCACAGGCAGAATCACATTGTCTAACCTTCGGTAAATTGAGTATCGACCCGCATACCCATGCGATTCGTCTTAATGAAACTGAAATCGATCTCACCAGCCATGAATTCGAATTGCTGTGGTTACTGGCCTCGCAAGCGGGCCAAGTGCTCAGCCGTCAGTATATTTATCAGTTGTTACTCAATATTGATTTCGATGGTAAAGATCGAAAAATTGACGTGCGGATCTCTAGATTACGTAAAAAACTCAACGATAATATCGAGACACCTTTCAGAATTAAAACCGTTTGGGGACAAGGTTATCTCTTTGCTCCTGAAGCTTGGAATAACTAAGCACAAATACAGTGAAACGTCTCTTTATCAGTTTATATCTGCTACTCAGTCTCAGCGTGCTTGGGATTGGCTGGACACTCGACAGCCTGTGGCAGAAGAATGTTGATGACAATAATGCCCTCGATGCGCCGTTAGTGGCATTGGCGCAATTATTAGCGGAATTACCTCCCGATGCCCGCCAACGGTATCTGAAGGCGATCCCAGCGAACCCTGTGATGCCACTGCAATTACTCAATGCAGATCAAGTCGCGCTGGCAGATAATCAAGCGTTAAGCACAAGCAAGGTGTTCACCACCACGGCCAATGATGATAGCCTGCTGCAATTTATTCGAGTAGACGATCAAGTCTTAATGGCAGGGCCGCTGGACATAGATCCCAGAGCTAACCTTCGCAGCCTGTTCACCCTGTTCTTTTATTTATCGCTCGCCCTCGTTGCGCTAATTTGGGTCGGCCCGCTTTCACGGGATTTGAGCATACTGCGTAAGGCCACCAAAGAATTTGGCGAAGCCAAATGGGACACGCGGATTACCCTGTCAAATCGCTCCCAAGTTAAGCCCTTAGCCAATACGTTTAACGAAATGGCGCGACATATCAGCGCCTTGATTGAGAACCAGAAACACCTATCTAATGCGGTATCCCATGAGATCCGCACGCCACTGGCGAGGCTCAAATTCGCTCTTGCACTTATGCCTATGTATTGTCAGCCAGATTCGGACGAACAGAAGCGACAAGACTTTCTCGATGAAATGCAGCTCGACATCAAAGAAATGGAAGACTTACTTCAAGAACTGCTGACCTACGCCAGCTTAGAGTCACAGCGAGAAGGTATCCAGTTGGATGAGTACGATTTAATTAATCTCATCAATCAAAGTATTAAGCGCCTAGAAACCTTAAGTCCAACGCCTATAACGCTCAAAGCCGAAGTCGAAAAACTGCCCTTATTCGGAGAACCCGCATTAATCGAAAGGGCGCTACAAAATCTACTGACCAATGCACAACGCTTTGCCCGCACTGAAATCATTATTGAAGTTAAGCAGACCCAGCATAGGGTCAATTTAAGTGTAAGTAACGACGGCGAACCTATCCCTGCGGTGGATTTACCGAAAGTGTTCGAGCCATTTTATCGCAGCCAATCGGTACAGAATGGCAATAAAGGACATGGTTTAGGCCTTGCGATCATCAAACGGATTATGCAACGACATCAAGGGAATGTGAGTGTTACAAGTGATGCACAACATACTCGATTTAGTTTAATCTGGCCGAAAAAACGTAAGCTGTAATAGGAATCGAGATGAGACTATTACAAGTCAGTCATGAATCCCACTCGCGAATACAAAAAACGAGTTAAACAAGTCAATTCAACCTATTAGTCTAGCTCGAAGCCACCAAAATCCAGATCGGCTTCAGGCTCAGGCTCAAAATTCAACTGTGGGTTTAACGCTGCTCTTTCTTGCTCTATTTGTGCTTGCCTTGCTTTCATCATCGCTAACTGGCGACGACGTTTACGTTGAGTACACAGGCGAATGACATCATACTTTTGCGCATCTGAAAACGTTAACCAATTGAATCTTTCGTCACGGCTTCGCAGGCAACCATTACAGTAACCGCGCGCATCGGTAACACACACACCGATACAAGGACTCGGGATATCAAAAAAGGCTAACTGTTCCATAACCCGCCGCTATTCCTATCTAAAAATGAACCATACTCAAAACGATCCTTGCTAAAAACAAAGCGTGTGGAATTGCATTCAAAGCGATTCAAATACAACACGCTTATCTAAAGTACTTGCAGAAACAACCTTAATCAAGGCACATTGAGCAGAGTTTGTACAACTTGGAGCACTATCATGGGATACCGTCACTTTGCCAGTCTGCTCGTCGCTGTTGCCTTATTAAGCGCTTGCAGCAGTAAACCGAAAAACGATTATGATCTCAATTACGACTTCACCGCACTACGCAGCTTTACCCAGTTAACACCACAGCCGACGGATGACCCGTTAAGCGCCCAGCGTATTCAAGTAGAAATTAACAACCAATTGACTCAAAAAGGGTTTGTAGAAAATACAGCGTCGCCCGACTTTAACGTCGCCTACGCCTTACTCACCCAAGATAAGCCCAAAGATTCAGGGCTATCCATTGGATTAGGCACAGGCACATTCGGAAGTTCGGGCGGGATTGGCATAGGCACCAGTGTTGGCGTGCCGCTGGGGAGTGATAGCGCTAAAATTCAAACTATTCAAATAGATATTGTCGATCCTAAGACCAAAGCTCTTATTTGGCGTGGCAGCGACAGCTATGATTTTGATGCAGGCGGTAACGAGAAAGCCCAAGATACCGCCAAAGCCGTCAACCGAATTTTGGCGCAATTCCCACCGAAAAAATGATCACGTATAAAAGGGTAAAAATGGGCGTGTCTCGCCCATTTTTATCAATCAAACATTCATATCGCTCAATATGCTTAGAGTAAAAATCTAGGACTCAGGAAAAAAGCCCTGACGAAAGGTAACGATCGCCCCTATCACAGACAATCGCCACGACCACAGAACCCGGATATTGTTTAGCAATCTCCAGCGCAGCAAACACGGCACCGCCCGAACTGACTCCTGCACAAATCCCTTCCTCTCGCGCTAAAGTTCTCGCCATGGCTTTTGCATCTTGCTCTTCTATATCCATAACTAAATCAACCCAAGAAGCATCAAAAATCCCAGGCAAATATGCCTGCGGCCAACGCCGAATCCCAGGAATAGCACTGCCATCGGCAGGCTGAAGGCCGACGATAGTGATGTCGGGATTACAAGTTTTAAGGTATTTAGACACACCCATTATGGTACCTGTCGTCCCCATACTTGACACAAAGTGGGTAATTTTGCCTAGACTCTGTTGCCAGATTTCAGGGCCTGTCGTGAGGAAATGGGCATTAGCGTTATCTTGGTTATTAAATTGATCCAGCACCTTACCTTTGCCTTCGCTTTGTAACTGCAGCGCCAAATCCCGCGCAGTCTCCATGTTATCCACTAGCATGAGCTCTGCGCCATAGGCTTGCATCGCATCCTTACGCTCCTGAGTCGAATTATTCGGCATAATCAGGATCATCTTGTATCCTTTGATTGCCGCCGCCATCGCCAGCGCAATCCCAGTATTGCCACTCGTTGCCTCAATAAGCGTATCACCAGGACTTATTTCTTGGCGAAGTTCGGCCTGAATAATCATATTGAGTGCAGGACGATCTTTTACTGAACCCGCGGGGTTATTGCCTTCCAATTTTAACAGTACAGTGGAAGTACCACAGTTAAGCCGCTGCAAGCGAACCAGCGGAGTTTGCCCGATGCAGGCTTCAATTGTCGGAAAGTCAGACACTAGGATTATCCTTTACTTGATAAAAACAACTAAGCGATAGCCTATTCTAAGTCGGTTACCACTGACAAACACGGTGAATACTGCTTATAACATAAAATAAATCGCTCATAGTTATTCAAAAAAGTTCTATTCAACTGGCTTTTTATAAACAATTAATTCTATTACTCTAGGTGCCATAACGCTGACAAAATTGCCAGATTAAGGAGTTAAAAATGTCCGTAAAATTGATAAAGGCCCTGCTAGGAACCCTCATTCTGGGAACCTCACTCAATGTGACTGCCGCAGATCAAACCCTGCTTAATTCCTCTTATGATATCGCACGGGAATTATTCAATGCCTACAACCCCGTTTTTGCCAAACATTGGGAAGAGAAAACAGGTAAAACCGTCGAAATTAAACAATCCCATGCAGGATCATCTGCACAGGCACGCTCGATTCTGCAGGGATTACCCGCAGATGTGGTAACGTTTAATCAAGTGACAGACGTACAAGTTCTGCACGATCGCGGTAAATTGATCCCAGAAAATTGGCAACAATTACTGCCTAACGCCAGTTCGCCTTACTATTCCACCATTGCATTTTTGGTGCGTAAGGGTAACCCAAAGCAAATCAGCGACTGGGGCGATTTAGCGAGAGATGACGTTAAACTGGTCTTTCCTAACCCAAAAACCTCTGGTAATGCTCGCTACACTTATTTAGCCGCATTAGGTTATGCTCAGAAAAACTATGGTAAGGATAATCAGGCTAAACTGGATCAATTCCTGAAAAAATTCCTCGGTAATGTCGCAGTATTTGATACAGGCGGCCGCGGTGCGACCACCTCCTTTGTTGAACGTGGGATCGGTGATGTATTAATTACCTTTGAATCGGAAGTGAACAATATCCGCCAGCAGTATGGTACGGACGATTACCAAGTGGTTGTACCAAAAACCTCGATTCTGGCAGAGTTCCCCGTCGCTGTGGTTGAGAAAAATGCTAAGCGTAACGGTACACAGGAACTCGCAACTGAGTATTTGAATTATCTCTACAGCGAAGAAGCGCAACGTCTACTGGCAGGATTCAGCTATCGTGTACACAACGAAAAGGTAAAAGCTGAGTTTGCTAAGCAGTTCCCTACCGTTGACCTGCTAACTGTTGAGCAAATCATCGGTGGTTGGGATAATGCCATGAAAACGCAGTTTGCTAACGGTACAAAACTCGATGAGCTATTAAAGCGCTGATATCGTCCTTAATGTAGTAAGATATCAACATTGAACCCGAGCAAAGTCTCGGGTTTATCGCTAATTGGCATTTATCAATCAAGATTGCATCCAACAAATGGCTTGAGCCAACAACGAGCGAACCGTATAAATAGTATTGGTTTAACGCAATTAACCTGATCGGGTGATTATTCTGTGATTTTTAATAACGGGCGTTTACGCCATAAGCGGGTTCTTCCCGGTTTTACCATCAGCTTAGGTGTGTCCCTACTGTTTGTCAGCCTAATCCTATTATTGCCAACCACAGGCCTAATCATGCAGACCAGTTCAATGAGCTGGTCCGAATACTGGGGCGTGATTGCCGATCCCAGAGTGGTTGCCAGTTACCGAGTCACCATACTATCGGCGCTCGCGGCATCATTATTTAACTGCCTTTTCGGATTATTACTCGCATGGGTACTCGTGCGTTATGAATTTCCCGGCAAACGCATTTTAGATGCCTTGGTAGATTTACCCTTTGCCTTGCCGACCGCCGTTGCCGGTATCACCTTAGCCACCCTTTATGCGGAAAACGGCCAAATCGGTAGTCTATTAGCTGAATGGGGCATAAAAGTCGCCTACACCCCGCTAGGCATAGTGGTCGCGATGATTTTCACCAGTATTCCCTTTGTGGTTCGTACGGTACAACCCGTTCTCGAAGAGTTATCCCACGAGGAAGAAGAAGCGGGAATGACACTTGGCGCCTCGGATCGTTCGGTATTCTGGCGGGTTATTTTGCCCTCCCTTTGGCCAGCATTAATGATTGGAACGGCACTGTCTTTTACCCGCAGTCTGGGTGAGTTTGGTGCAGTGATCTTTATCGCTGGCAATATGCCTTATATCAGTGAAATCACTTCGTTAATGATCTTTGTCCGCCTGCAAGAATTTGATTTTGCAGGTGCCAGCGCCATTGCCTCAGTGGTTCTGATGACCTCGTTACTGCTATTACTGCTGATAAACCTGTGGCAGGCGCGTTATCTGCGCCGCATTCATGGACGATAAGGAGCAAATATGAACTCATTTAAACCCTTAAGAGTCGGTGAAGCACCCCTGATCAAATGGAGCCTTATTACCCTCGCCGTGTTCTTAGGCTTGCTCTTGTTGCTATTGCCGCTAGTGAGTATTTTTCAGCAGGCGTTTGTCGGAGGTTGGGAGCGTTATATTGGGCACCTAACTCAACCGGATTCGCTGCATGCGATTGGTTTAACACTGATGGTGGCAGCACTCACAGTACCAATCAATTTAGTGTTCGGAATCATGCTGGCATGGAGCGTGACTCGTTTTGAATTCCCCGGTCGCAAATTACTGATCACGCTAATTGATATTCCATTTGCGGTCTCCCCTGTCGTCGCAGGTTTGCTCTATTTACTGCTCTATGGCAACAGTGGCTGGCTGGGCGAATGGCTATATGAGCACGATCTGCAGATCATGTTTGCTTGGCCGGGAATACTATTAGTGACCATTTTTGTCACTTGCCCCTTTGTAGCCAGAGAACTGATCCCATTGATGCAACAACAGGGCGCATCGGAAGAAGAAGCTGCAGTGATCCTCGGAGCGTCATGGTGGCAACTTTTTCGCCGCGTGACCCTACCCAACATCAAATGGGCACTGATTTACGGTGTAATCCTCACCAATGCCAGAGCCGTAGGAGAATTTGGTGCCGTTGCTGTCGTGTCTGGCAATATTCGCGGCGAAACCAATACCTTACCTTTACATGTGCAATTATTGTACGAAGATTATCAGGCCGAAGCCGCCTTCGCGAGCGCGTCATTACTGGCCCTGATCGCCCTATTTACCCTAATGCTAAAAGCCGTAGTGGAATGGCGGCAACAACGCAGTTTAACCGCCAATGACAATAAAGAGCAGAGCCAACTATGAGTATTCGTCTTACTAATATTTCCAAGAAATTTGGCCAATTTCAGGCGCTTTCCCCACTTAATCTCGATATTCAAGAAGGGGAAATGATTGGTCTGCTAGGACCATCAGGTTCAGGCAAAACCACACTGCTGCGGATTATTGCCGGTCTTGAAGGAGCCGATAGCGGCCAAATTCAATTCGGCAACCGAGATGTCACTCAAGTGCATGTGCGTGAAAGACGCGTAGGTTTTGTGTTTCAAAACTACGCGCTGTTTCGCCATATGACGGTCGCCGATAACGTCGCCTTTGGACTCGAAGTCATGCCGAAAAAACAAAGGCCTTCGGCGGCAGAAATTCATAAGCGAGTGACACAGCTGCTAGAAACAGTACAACTAGGCCATCTAGCACAGCGCTATCCTGAACAACTCTCGGGAGGACAAAAACAGCGCATTGCGTTGGCCCGTGCACTCGCAACCCAACCAGAAGTCTTGCTACTGGATGAACCCTTTGGCGCCTTAGATGCTAAAGTGCGTAAAGAACTACGCCGCTGGCTACGCAGCCTGCATGATGAATTGAAATTCACCAGCGTGTTTGTGACCCACGATCAGGATGAGGCGCTTGAGCTCTCAGATAGAGTGGTAGTGATGAGCAATGGTCATATAGAGCAGATTAATACACCTGCTGAGCTATACTCACACCCCAATAGTCGCTTTGTGTTTGATTTTCTTGGTAACGTCAATGTCTTTGAAGCCAGTTGGCAACAAAAACGTTGGGAAAATGGTCAAGCATTTTTAACACCCCCAGAACAGCAAACACTGCAGCAAGATGGTGTTCTCTATGTACGCAGTCACGAATTAGCGCTGTCAAATAAGCCCAATAGTCAGGCCAATTTGCCGTTCAATATTGTCGCCATGACCCCCATTGGCGCCGAAGTAAGACTGGAATTAGCCCCACACGGCTGGCATAGCGAAGAACTGTGGGAAGCCAAATTTACCCACCATAATCTGCAGGAACTCGGGTTGCAAAAAGGCAGTGTGGTTTACGCCACCCCAAGAACAGCTTACTTCTTTGGTGCGCAGGGTGAGAGTTCACCGACGCGTCTAAGTTGGCCATTCCTGACTCCGGGCAGTCTCGCCTTTGATATCTAACCTGAGCTCGGGATAAGCAGAGCCGCTGAATAGGCATCTTTTCGGGCCTCTCTGCGTTGCTCTGTCTAACCATAGCTAGCTATGGCGTACGACAGAGCGCCTTGATATGCGCAAAAATCTGCGCATTCAGTCAGAAAATAGATTTTTCTTTTCAAACCAATAATTTATATCATTGATTTAATTTGTTAAATTTAGATTTTTCGACACTCATTATCCCGAGTTCAGGTTATCTAATGTCATCATGATAGGAATAAGCAGCATTAGCGGTACCACAGGGAGTGGATACCGCTAAGATTCAAACCAATTGTCACGCCAACACTAAAGCACTCATTAGGCATTGCCGCGACAGCTTTTGGTGATAGCGACAGCTTTGATTTTTGATGCAAGCGGTAACGAGAAATCCCAAGATACCGCCAAAAACGTCAGCTAGATCTTGGTGCTGTCCCCTCCGAAGAAGTGATTAATCATGGATGGCATATACAGCCCATCCATGTTGAATCAATAGAGCTGATAAGCAGATTTACATCTAACAATCAATATATTAGATGTTTATAACAAATAATTATTGCAGAAGTACTCATAAAATCAGCGGGTAAACGAATTAACTAACCGAGGTTAATAATTCCAATTTCAGCCTATACATTTCATCAACTGACACCACTTTCACGCTGCTTATTTCAATAGAACCTTCTTTCGCCCATAAAAATGGATAAAAACTCAGGCATTTATCTGTAGCTATCTGTGAATAGGTTTTTTGAAAGCGCTCTTTACCTAAACTCGCATAAAACTCATTGATTCTCTTTGTAGCTGACCATTGAAAAAAATCTGCGAACCCGATTTCTAACCCTTCCCAATGAATTGAGTCTGGCGACCAATAGTATATATTCCCAACATCTGCGCCTAAACCGCCGCCGTTGATAGCAAAAAATCCACCAACTACGTCATTCGCCACTAAAAGATAATGTGCACTTCTATTCCAATCAGTAAGGTTTCTAGACAATCTTTCATGTCCAGAGCCGAAAAAACGAATCCATCCATTGTCGATCAAAATCCCACCGGTTTCGTAGGCAATTGCCCCTAATACCGAACGAGTCGATACCTGAAGTGATTCAAGTACTTCAACCCGATCCTTTGAAGGCGGCAGTATCTCTACACAATGCTCAGCACCAGCAACCATTTCATTGACTACTTTTATGCCAGAGTCTTCGATATCAATCAGTTCATATATACTTTTCAATCTCTTATCCTTGTATCACTAATATCCAGTAAAACGACTCATCATTCATAACTGTACCTTGGGAATCTCGAAAATAACTAAGCCAATATAGCGTTTAAAAATGCTAGTTAGCACTCATGGAACCAAGCAAAAATCTTACTCATGGGCATTCACGGTTCGGCCTGCAGCCCATTGTCGTAGCGCATTGATTTTATCGCTCATGACCACAGATAAAGGCCGTGTCTTACTAAGTTCTTCAAGTAATAACACTTGGTCGACACTGCACTCGACACTTCTTGCGGTATACATGGCAGCAATAACCGCTTGTTCGATTTCGGCGCCGGAAAATCCTTTGCTGCGAGCCGATAATTGGGCGAGATCTAAGCTCGCCACATCGATTCCACGGCGCTTACAGTGGATTAAGAAGATGGCTTTGCGTATAGCTTCGTCGGGTAAATCGACAAAAAAGATTTCATCCATCCTGCCCTTTCGCATCAACTCTGGCGGCAGAACTTGAATATCATTAGCGGTAGCCACCACAAACACTTCAGATTTACGCTCCGCCATCCAAGTGAGTAAGGTGCCGAGGATCCGCGTCGATGTTCCCTCATCACTGCTACTCCCGCTTAAGCCTTTTTCAATTTCATCTATCCAAAGCACACAGGGCGACATCATGTCAGCCAGATCCAGTGCATTACGCAGGTTCTTCTCAGTTTCACCTATGTATTTGTTATATAAGGCTGCCATATCGAGTCTGAGCAAAGGTCGTTGCCAGACGCCCGCAACTGCCTTAGCCGCGAGGCTCTTACCACTGCCCTGAACGCCGAGCAGCAAAATCCCCTTGGGCGCATCGAGCGCCTTGGTGTGTTGAACAGAAATCGGCTTATCGCCTTGGTCAAGGGTGCTGACAGCCGCTATGGGCGCGCTGCTTGAGCCATTTTTTAAGATTATGCAGGCCAGCGACCTGCGAGAAATCACTGGTGTCGTATTCAAATTGCAACACGCCATTTAAGTCGAGTAACTGAAACTTAGCTTTATTGATAGCATCAATATCTGACAAGGTAACAGCACCATCATCGACTATGGCTTTACGCACCAGACGGCGGGCATCGTCTAAGGTCACGCCCCGCAGATTCTCCGCTAATTTGACCACTGCGATATCATCGACCAGTAACGGCGTGCCTTGTTGACGAATTTTATCGACCTCAAGGTAGATCAGGTTTTGCAATTGCACTGTGCTTGGTAAGGTTAATTGAAAATAGGCGCAATAACGTTTGATTTCGGGCGGGATATCAAAGGCATGGCTCACCAGCACTAATGTGTGTTGCAGCGTCTCGTACTCGAGGGCGATTTCTTTGAGTAAACGGACATTCTTAGGTGCATCAATCACAAAGGGATGGAAGTCGCACAGCACATAAATTCCCTGCTGCGAGGTTGATTTAATTTGCCCGAGCAAATCTGTAGGTTCGCTATTAAACTTTTGCGCCGCCAAGGGCTTATCGACCCGTGCTAGGCCTTGGGTGATGCTCCATGTAAACACAGGTTGATAGAGCACACTGGCGACCCGCTTAAGCAGCTCAACCACGCGATATTCTTCATAGGTTTCAATCACTACGATTGGCGTATTGGAGCGCAGCACTGAGGTTAAATCGTGAATATCTTGCATGCTTTCAAATTCCTTTTTATTCACCCAAAAATGTGTCACAAAAAAGTCCAGCGAACTGGACTTGATACAACAGACAAAAGTTAACCGATTAAGGGTTAATGTCCATCAAAAAACAAGTAATTCAGCCAACCTTGCATCCTCAGCAATACTTTACGCATCACAGCGACATGATGGAAATGTTCAGTATAAATTGCAACCTGCCCAGAAACACCCGCAGGAAATTGCTTACGGATAGCATCATCTTCGATGTCAATCAGCACAATCACGCGACCATTTTGAAATAAACGAGCCGATGACTGCAGCGCGCCGCCCATTTGAACTTCACCTTCAGCCATAGCGGGTAATATTTTCGCCACTTTCCCCTTAAAGATTTGTCCTGGTGCGGCATCCAATATCACTTCAGCTTCATCACCTTCCTGCAAACGCATTAACGAGTTTTGCCAGAATGCCCCCGCAAAGTAGCGCTGCTCGTCGGGAATAAAGCTCATTACGGGACGTAATGGTAAAGGCACTGCCATCGCTCCCGCACGAAGTGCCATTTGCGTCACCACACCATCTGAGGGTGCCCGCACGACGGTCTGTTCTAAATCGTAGAGTGCACTGGCTACATCAGCTTGCAAGCCAGCTACTTTGGTATTAACACCATCAATATTAGATTCATAGGCGAGCCGGACACGCAGTTCTTCAGCATTCGCGACAGTCAGTTGTGCCTCTGAGGCTAAGTACAATTGACGCCTATTATCGAGTTCCAGTTCAGTAAAAGGCGAATTCGCGCCCCCTTTCTTGCGGCCTAACTCATAACGCTCGAAGGCAGATTTATTACGGTCTTTATCGGCCCTAGCGCGCTCTACATTAGCCTTAGCAGACTCCCACGCCGCGGCGAGTTGTGGCACTTGGAGCTCTGCTTCCATCAAAGCAGCGCGTTTACGTTTAACAACGGCCTCGAAGGGAATAGGATCGAGACGAAATAACACATCCCCTTGTTTAACAGGCACATTAGGCTGCACTTCCACCGAAGTCACTAAGCCTTTTACTGCGGGTGTGATAGGGATAGTGACAAAATATTCACGGGCAAAACGAGAATAAGGATGGTTGTAATTCATCACCAGCAATAAGGTACCAATAATGAATACCCCACCCAGCACTGCGGTGGGAACAGTCCATTTATTCATCGGAATTTTAAAGACTTTAAAGATAGCAATACACACGGCCGCATAGGTGAGTATGAGTAATAAATCCATGTTATACCTCAACTTTTTCTTTTTTTATCGCATCCACAGCAGGCGCTATATTCATGGGAGTTATTTGCTCTAACTGTTCAAGCCGAGTCTGAAGCCCTCTGACCGTCTCGCGCAATGAATTCACATCCTCCTCTAAAACTAATTCTCGCTTCATTACAGTATTGAACCCCCAACCGCGATCTTCACGGTATAAAGTCGCCCAGATCCATAAAAATGGCCAAATTGCATGTAGGGTGAATAGACTCACCCACCCGGCGATATGCAATGCATCTTGCTGGGGATGATTACGCTTTTTGGCTATTTCATAGGGGATATCATGAATGGCAATGACACCATAAAACATGATAATGATGACAAAAAACAAAATACCTAACGCAAAGTAATCTAAGAACATCTGCATCTCCTTGTATTAATAATATGTATCCATCCCAAAGATTAGTGGATGGTCCCCAAACATGCTACTAACATTACATTAACATTTGAGTTTACTCTCAACCTCAGCCCCAATATTAACCAAAGATATGCTGTTTCGTTTTTGCCCCCAGTGATCCGGGACACACTTGTCAATTTACTCCATGACCCTAAAGCCTGTTCAGGCTAAACTAACCGCATCATTGCGACATAGAACGCAAGCATAAAACTCATCATCCCTACAATCTCAAAGGTACCCACACATGATAGGCACTCCCTACACTGAGGGCGCACGACGCGCCATGTTGCTCGGCTGCGGTGAACTTGGCAAAGAAGTTGCCATTGAACTACAACGCTTAGGCGTTGAAGTGATTGGCGTTGACCGTTACGCCAACGCCCCCGCCATGCAAGTCGCGCATCGCTCCCATGTGATCAATATGCTCGATGCCAACGCCCTGCGGGCTATTATCGAGTTAGAAAAACCGCACTTAGTCATCCCAGAGATTGAAGCCATCGCCACCCAAACCTTAGTGGACATGGAAGCCGAAGGGGTGAATATTATCCCAACAGCTCGGGCAACGAAGCTCACTATGGACAGGGAAGGTATTCGTCGCCTCGCCGCTGAAACCTTAGGTTTACCAACCTCGCCATATTTTTTCTGTGATACCGAAACCGAATTTAATCAAGCGATTAGTGAAATTGGCGTGCCCTGTGTGGTGAAGCCAGTCATGAGTTCCTCGGGCAAAGGCCAAAGCGTTATTCGCGATATCGCCCTCAGCCATAAAGCATGGCAATACGCCCAAGAAGGCGGACGCGCCGGCGGCGGTCGCGTGATAGTCGAAGGCTTTATTCCCTTCGATTATGAAATCACCCTGTTAACCATCAGCGCAGTCAACGGCATTCATTTTTGTGCGCCCATTGGCCACAGGCAAGAAGATGGCGATTATCGCGAGTCATGGCAGCCACAAGCCATGTCCGATGAAGTGTTAGCAAAATCCCAAGCGATTGCGAGCAAAGTCGTCGAAGCCCTTGGCGGTTATGGATTATTTGGCGTAGAACTGTTTGTTAAAGGCAATGAAGTGTATTTCTCTGAAGTCTCACCAAGACCCCACGACACAGGCTTAGTCACACTCATCAGCCAAGATTTATCTGAATTTGCCCTGCATGTGAGAGCGATTCTCGGCCTACCTATTCCCAATATCCATCAACATGGTCCAAGTGCCTCGGCGGTGATTTTGGCCGAAGGTACCTCAAGCAATATCCGCTATCAAGGGATTGGTGCGGCATTAGAAGCGGTCAACACTCAGCTTAGATTATTCGCCAAACCCGATATTGATGGTCGCCGCCGTTTAGGTGTCGCGCTTGCCCGTGATATCGATATCGACAGCGCAATCAGCAAAGCACTCGATAGCGCCAGTAAAGTGAAAGTCATCTTTTAAGCGGGTTTAGCCGTTTAAAATTGGCTTTAAGCACAAGCGACACATCAAAGGGAAATACGCTTTAATGCCATTTCCCTTTTTCAACACAGAGCCGCACTAATAAAAAGTGACTGCCCAAAATCGACAGTCCCAAATCGACAGAGTAAACTAACGCCCTTTCTTGCTAGCCCTCATCTTAAGTTGCGGCTTAACCCAGATAAGTAAAACCAATAGTAGACCCCAATATGCATCTTCAGCCTTCTTGCTTTACCTCTTTCACACAAGCCATTGATGCCTATGCCCTGCCGCAACGTTTTACCTTTCCTTTCTATTACGAACCGCATCCACTGTGCGTGATCGCTGCCAACGAATTACAACGCCACCTTGAGACTCAAAACGATTGGCAACATAACTTTGGCCTCACGGGGGAGTTAACCGGTGCCATTGGTAAAATGTTTGGTGTACTTTTAGTGCAAGATCCGCAGGGAGATGTGGGCTATTTGTCGGCATTTTCGGGCAAGTTAGCTGAGCAGAACCATTGGCCACGCTTCGTTCCACCTGTGTTTGATATGCTGGCTAAGGACAATTTTTTCCACGCCGAAAATCTGCAAATCAACCAAATTAACGAGCAGCTACTTGCAATAGAAAATCACCCCGATATTCCTCGGCTATCGAGCGAACTCAACGCTGAGCAAGCTCAAGCACAAGCCAAGCTTGCCGCCCACAGGCAAGTGATGATCGACGGCCGTCAATCCCGCAAGACGCAGCGCAATCAACTCGCAGTGCAATGGGCTGCCAATCCAACTGATGAGACTTTACGTGAAAATACTGCAATCGAAGCTAAACTCAGCCAAGAAAGCATTAACGAAAAGAATCAGTTAAGAGATATTAAACGCTATTGGGATGAACGTATCCATGCCATCAGCCAAGCGTTAACTCTGCTCACGGATAAGCGTGACGCGTTAAGACTACAGCGTAAACAGCTCTCGGCGGCGCTGCAGCAAAAGCTGTTTGAGCAGTATCGTTTTTTGAATATTCGCGGCGCAGAAAAAAGCCTTAACGGCATATTTAACGGGACGGTTGAGTTAACACCGCCCGCAGGCTCGGGAGAATGTGCCGCCCCTAAGTTGCTACATTACGCCTTTAAACACGGTCTTAAACCATTGGCGATTGCCGAATTTTGGTGGGGGGCGCCGCCAAAATCAGAAATTCGCCAACATAAGCAGTTTTATCCTGCCTGTCTGCGTAAATGCCAACCTATCTTGGGGCATATGCTCGAAGGGCTTGTTGTCGATGAAAATCCGCTGCTGACGAACCCCGCCGAAGGCAAAACCTTAAGCATCCTCTACCAAGACGAGGCGATGGCGATTGTGAACAAACCCGCCGAATTTTTATCCGTGCCCGGCAAAGAGATTGAAGACTCAGTGTATTCGCGCATGCGGCAAACGTTTCCCAATGCCACTGGACCACTTATCGTCCACAGGCTCGATATGTCGACCTCGGGATTAATGGTGATCGCATTGACAAAAGACGCCCATAAACAACTGCAAAAACAGTTTATCCAGCGCACAGTGACTAAACGTTATGTGGCACTTTTAGCAGGGATCCCTACAGCAATGGCAGATAAGCCGGCAGCGGGACAAATCTCTTTACCCCTACGTGGCGATTTAGACGATAGACCGAGGCAACTCGTTTGCCATGAGTTTGGCAAAGCGGCCCAAACCTATTGGGAATTAAGCCATATCGATGAAATGGCACGTACAGCCCGCGTATATCTATCCCCAAAAACGGGCCGAACCCATCAACTCAGAGTTCACTGCGCCCACTCAGAAGGGCTAAATACGCCCATTGTGGGTGACGATCTGTACGGCACTCGCGCCAATCGCCTGCATCTGCATGCCGATTTATTGATGCTTCAACATCCCGTCACCCGTGAACAGATGCGCTTTCAAGTCGATCCTGATTTTTGAGATCTGAGTTCTGATATTGATTAACAAGGCACCAAAAGGAAAACCAAGCTTAGTGGGCATTATCAGAAGTTTGACCGCGATGTATAAGTGGCATTTTTCGGGCATAGTAATGCCTCACTCAAAACGGAATCGATAGCAGTAGTATGGGCATAGGCAATCTGGTTAAAAACATAAGCCGAAATCAATGGTTCTTATTTGCTTTGTTGAGCGCAGCCGTATTTATGAGCGCCTGCCAGCCAGCATCAAATCCCAACGAAACCACGGCTAGCCCAAATACCAGTGTCGCAGTAAAAGCCGCTACAGAAGCAACAACGCTTCGAGCGCCACTCGCGCAGGAAGTCTATATCTGGCAGCGCCAATGGCGCCCCGCCAATCAAACGGCATTAGTGCAAAGCCAAGGTGCATTCCAAGGATTACGTATTTTAGCACTGCAAGCGCATCCAAAACCCAATGGCGCAGACATTTGGTTTGAAGTTGCGGTCAATCATGCTTGGTTGCAGGCGGATCCTAGGCCAAAAATTGCCGTGATTCGCTTAGATGGTCAGTTCGCGCATTTAAATGATGAACAAGTGATCAATAAAATCAACCAAGTACTAGCAACTTGGCAGGCAAAAGGCACGCACATCGCGGGGGTTGAAATCGACCACGACAGTGCCAACAGTAAACTGCCAGCCTATCGGGATTTTCTTAAAAAGCTTAAAGCGCAGTTACCCGCAGAACTCAAACTCAGCATTACTGCACTGCCCGCTTGGCTCAGTAGTGCCGATTTTCCCGTGTTACTCACCAGTATTGATGAACTGGTGCTACAAATTCACAGCGTAAGCGATCCACGCCTCGGACTATTCGATGCGACTCAAGGTTGGCAGTGGGTGCAGCAACTCTCAAATATCAGCACTGTGCCTTACCTTATTGCGCTCCCCGCCTATGGTTCGGCGGTCATCAGTACAGCTTCAGGTTATAAAGTTGAAAGTGAAACACCGCTGCGCGATCAACTCAAATCAGTCAATGTAGTACAGGAACTGATGGCCGATCCTCTAGTATTACAAGCCTTTGTGCAAAAACTACACACTCAAAAAGATGCCAAACTCAGAGGCATTATCTGGTTTCGGCTGCCGCTGGAAGGGGATAAAAGGGTTTGGCCACTCAACACCTTAATCGCCGTTGCACAGCAAGGTGAACTTGCCGCTAAGATTGAATTAGTGATCTCAAGCGATAACAAGGCCACAACTCAAACGATATTAGCCGCTGAAAATAAGCCAAAAAATCTGGAAATCCACAAGCAACAGCTATTCCAACTGAGCTTAATGAATCACGGTAATATTGCAGGTGAAATTCCTCCTATTTTGTCGCTAGCGGGACAAGCTTGCAGCGGGTATGATGCGCAAAATGGCTATAGCGTAATACAAAAAGATGGGCTGTTAACGTGGCAATGGCGAGCTGAGAATACAGCAGCGTTGACACCAACCAAAACAGTTTCACGCACTGCAATCATGCCTATGCCGCAATCAAACAGAGACATTCAAACACACATGCTCAACCCTGGCGGCCAAAAAGTGATAGGCTGGGCACGTTGTGAGTCATTATATTTACAGGGAATTTATGCGCCATAAGCCAAAACTATCGTTTACCATGGCAACACCCAATCGGGCTTTTATGCTTAAAAAGACCACGCTCATTTGTTTAAGCTTATTTTCCCCTATGCTATTGGCCTGCGGCCCCGATTTTCCTTTGCAACTCACTCAGGATAGGCAGAGCAATCTCAGTTATTTACCGCAAACCTCTTTCAGCCAGCAGCTCACCGCCCTCGCAAAACCTTTGCCTTGGCAGTATCAAGATGCCCCCGCTGCACAGGAATATCTCTGGGATGAAGTGCATAGCCGTTATCTTTCACAAACTCGCGCCTTTGAAAACAGCGAGTTAAGTGACGCCCATTTAGCTTTAGTGAACACTTTGCGGGATGCAACGGGCCCCATTGAAGCCGAGCAAATGGCCGCTAAGTTAGACAAAGATCTACCACAAGCACTAACTTGGTACACCTTAGGTGCCGTAGCGTTTGAAGCAAAAGATTATGAGAGGGCGAGTAACTATTTCAGCAAAATCATTAAATTACCACAAAGTGAACGCGCATCTCGTAGCCTGTGGGCACTCTATTCGCTGTCGCGTATTGAGCTTATCTTAAGCAAGACTTCGGCTGATCCTGAACATTTTAATCGTGCCAATGCTTACCTAACACAATTACAAAGCGAAGTCGCACAAGGCGCCGCCGATCCCCTTCGTTTGAGTTTAGCGAGCTTAGGTGAGCAAGCCTATATCCTGCTACACCAAGGCCAGCCGCTCCCACAATTGACCAATCAAGGGGCAGGTGAAACTGAGTCAGAGCTGCAAATGGCTCTCACCCCTGATGCACTGAATAAAGCTATTGAGCTCTATGCCACGCAATCGGTACAGGGCGATAGCGGCGGTTATGATTCCTTATTGATGTTAAGCCGCACTTTGATGGGTAAAGAGATTGCTGAACTTAAGCCGCTACTGCAACAGGCGAGCGTGCAGCAGTTATTGATTGCCTATTGGCAAAGCAGCACTAATGAATTCGCCTATAATGGCCAGCTTTCGGAAATGGGATTAAAGGTTGCTGAGCTCCTTAAAGTATTTCCAACGGATGGCTTACAGCTCAACCATGGCGATAAATTAGCGGCGATTTATTACCAGTTAGGGGATTATGCCAGTGCTGAGCGCCTATTAACGCTAGCGAAACCGAGCGGCCTCACTTGGTGGCTCAACGCAAAATTAATGCTACAAAAGGGCGATCAAGCAGAAGCTGCCAAGGCCTATGCTCAGGCAGCGCGTCACTTCCCAAAGCAACTCAATAAGATCTCGACCACAGTTGACGCTAAAGAAACTCAGCAACAAGCCATTAATGCCGATGAAGATACAGCCACTTACTGTCGTATTCGTGCAGAGCAAGGGGTGTTGTCACTAGAGCGTGGCGAATATGTCGATGCGCTCAGTCACTTACTCGCCAGCGGTGATGAGTACTGGCAAGACATCGCCTATGTGGCGGAGCGCGTGCTCACCACGGCTGAACTTAAGTTATTTGTCGACGAACATGTGCCATTTATCGCCTTTGAATACCCTAAAGACAGCGACTGGTACGATAATATTGAGCCAATTAACAACCGCTTGCGCTACTTGCTAGGTCGCAGGCTATTACGCGAAGGCGCAATAGCTGAAGCACCGGTTTACTTCCCTAATCCTAAACTGAATGCCAGCGCCCTTGCCTACGGCACAGAGCTGAATGCAGCGAAAAAAACAAAAGGCATTGATAGCGCGAAAGCCTATTGGGCTGTTGCCGAACTTGCTCGCCACCAAGGCATGGAGCTCTTAGGATTTGAATTAGCCCCGGATTACACTATTTACCAAGGTGTGTTCGATCTAAGTGATTGGAATGAGCCGAGCAAACTGGCTGAGAAAGAACAACTGCGGATCAGCGCCAGCCAAGCAATTCCCGATAAACGCTTCCATTATCGCTACACGGCAGCAGAACTAGCCAACAAGGCATCGGATCATGTACCCCACAACAGCCAAGCCTATGCAGCGCTACTCTGCCAAGCCACAGGTTGGGTCTTGTATCGAGATCAAGAACTTGCCCTACGTTACTACAAAAAATACGTCGCCAACGGCCCCTTTGTGCCTTGGGCCGAGAACTTTGGTTTGCAGTGTGAAGCGCCCGATTTTGACGGTGCAGTAAAACGAGCGCAGGCGAATGAAATGGCAGAATGGAACGCCCTGTACCACAAGCTGAAAAAGCCCGTCGTATTTGGCGTATTAGCCCTCACAGGCTTATTGGGTGTGTGGTGGATGCGTAGAAGAAAAACTCAATAATAAATAACCATTTACGTCTTTCTCTCTCAACGTCGATATGATGAAAGAGAGAAAGACGCATACCGCTTTACTTATTCACGCAGTTAATCACTTCCCCCTTCAAATAACCGTTCAAATTCGCCACTGCGATATTGAGTAGACTTTGCCTTGCTTCCTTCGTCGCCCACGCATTATGCGGGCTGATGCTGATATTAGGCGCATGCAGTAAGGGATTATCTGCAGTGGGCGGCTCGGTCGATAACACATCCACGCCGGCAAATAACTTGCCTTGAGCCAGCGCAGCAGCAAGCGCGGCTTCATCAATTAATCCACCGCGCGCTGTATTAATCAGCAGCGCATTAGGCTTCATCAAGGCGAGGGTTTGTTGATTGATAAATTGCTCAGTTTCTGGAGTAAGCGGACAATGGAGCGAAATAATATCTGATTCGCTAAGCACAGTATCACGTTGCGCCCACATCACGCCTTGGGGTAAATCCTTGATGATTGAACGAGTATTGACAAGAACTTTCATCCCGAATGCGAGGGCGAGCGTTCCCACCTGCTGACCGATATCGCCATAACCTATTAAGCCTAAAGTCTTGCCTTTTAAAGATTGCAACGGCATTAAAGTAAAACAAAAATCTTGGCAGTTCACCCACTGGCCATCGACCACAGCTTGATGATGGGCGGCCACGGCTTGGGTGTGATGCAGAATATGGGCAAACACCATTTGCGCAACGGCATCAGGCGCATAAGCGGGCACATTAGTGACCACTATACCTTGCGCTTTAGCTGCCGCGATATCGACAACGTTCGTGCCCGTGGCCAATACGCCTATGTATTTGAGACTAGGAAGTTGCGCTAGCGTCTTTGCATTCAAGGGCGTTTTATTGGTGAGAATGACTTCAGCACCTTGGGCTCGCGCGACAATATCAGCGCCACTTGTGCGGGAAAAACACGCAAACTCGCCTAATTCATTTAAGGATTGCCAGCTGAGATCGCCAGGATTTAAGGTTTCACCATCAAGTACGACTATTTTCATGCCACTAAATCTCCTTTTAAGACGATGCGTTAAATCTAAAAACTGACTTTGAGCCCAAGGTTAGCCTGAGCCTGCCACATCACATCCGACGTAATGTGCCATAGGCATTCATCTTCATTGCAAAACAGCGAAGTGTCACTGTTGATAAAAGTCGCATAACCCCGAATATCCGCAAACAAGCCAAAGTGTGGCGTCACTTGATATTCTACCCCGCCACCAATCCCCATGGAGAAACGCGTTTCGCTCGACCAACCGCTAGGCAGCATGCGGGTGATTCCCGCGCTGGCGGTGACATAGGGCTGGATATCACCACGGGGGAAATATAAAGTGCCACCCAAGTGGATGTAATCTAAATCTAACGAGGTAAGAAAGTCTGGCGTAAACAAGCCGCCACTTTTCAGTTCAGAGGCTTGATGACTATATAAAAGATAAATATTACCGGGATCATTCGTGCCAATACCCACCATCAAACCGTAATGACTCGACTCCTCGACCTTCACATCGGCCTTATCACCCGTTTGATCTGTGTTGACCTCATATTGATTCACATCAAATTGACCGCCCCCCAGACTATAACCGCCAAAAGGAGCGATAAACACCTCGGCCTGCGCGGACATAGCCACAGGTAACAAACTCGCCAACAGCAACAAACGGTAAGTGTTTTTCATAATGAATTCCTTATCTTTTACAAAAACCAATTTTATCAAGGCTAACGCATACCGCGCTCAGACTTGACTCTGTCATAGGCTGCTTGAATATCCTGAGCCTTACGATTAGCGAGCTCCATCATTTCCGGTGGCAACCCTTTCGCCACTAACTTATCGGGATGATGTTCATTCATCAATTTACGGTAAGCCCGTTTAACTTCTTGGTCGCTAGCTTCGTTCGTAATGCCAAGTAAACTGTAGGCATCAGTAATCGATGTTTTATTGCCACTCGATGTTTGATGGAAACGAAACTCCGCCTGCCAGCGTTTAAGTAATTCATCTAACTGCGCTCGGCCATAACCTAACTCTTGAGCAATCGTCATCAAGATAGCGTGCTCAGCAGGATCCAATTCACCATCAGACAGTGCTGTTTGGATCTGGATTTCGATGAACATCTGCACTAACTCTTTGCGTCCCATCGTAATAACACGGAAAGCTTGTAAGCTGCTGCGCAGATCAAAATCCGCCGATTTACCCTCACGAAATGCCTGTTGCGCCTCTTTACGTGCTTCTCCCGTTAAACGCATTTGATCCATTAATAAGGTCGCAATGCGAATATCGGTTTCGGTAACATGTCCTGATGCTTTCGCCACATGCCCCATTACTGCAAATGTGGTATTAAAGAAAATGGCTTGGCGATTCTTAGCCTGCCCTAAAACCTGTCGAAAACCCACGCCCGATGCTGCACGCTTATCGTAAAGATGACCGAGCCACAAACCTAGCAGTGCACCAAAAATACGGCCGAACATAAAGCCAATGACAAATCCAAAAAACTTACCCCAAAGCCGCATCTTATTTCCTGATTTCTATTATGTATTTGATGCACTAGCTTAATCCTATGGATATGCCAGCACCGAAATTTACTTGTTACTTTGTAACCTTAGTTCAAGCGCTTGCAATCGTGCAATGGTACCGACATCACACCAAAATCCATTAAACAAGGCACCACTAACTCTGTCTTGAGCCATTTGCGATCTCAACAACGGGCCTAGTGCAAAGGCGCCCTGCGGCGTGTCATGAAATAGTGTAGGGTGATAAATACCCATGCCCGAAAACGTGTACTTAACATCGCCACGCTCCTGCACTTGATGACCATTCAAAGCAAAATCGCCATTTGGATGCTGCTCAGGATTAGGCACTAACCATAAGTGAGCGAGCCTATCCGCAGCCAGTTGCGTGATTGGCGGTAATGCATCAATAAAAACATCACCATTAATCACTAAAAAAGGTTCGTCGCTTCCGTCCTCACACAATAAAGGCAAAGCGCGTTTAATACCGCCGCCGGTTTCTAACGCGCTCTCTTCAGCGCTATACCGAATGCGCACCCCAAAAGTGCTGCCATCGCCCAGTGCTTCAACTAACTTATGCCCTAGCCAAGCATGGTTGATGACGATATCGACTATGCCTATCGCGGCAAGTTTTTCAATATGATAAACAATCAGTGGCTTACCTAACACTGGCACCATAGGTTTAGGCAAACTGTCCGTTAACGGCCGTAACCTTTCCCCTCGTCCAGCGGCCAAGATCATGGCTTTCATTGCTTAACCTCAGATGAAGACTGACTCACAGTAAACGCAGGTAACACACGACGAGTTAACCAGTGTGCAAATGGCACGAGTTCGGGATACTGCAGCGAGATGTCGACAATATACGTTAATGTCAGTGGAATATCCGCCATATACGCAGGTTTACTATCGCGATAGTTTAACCGTGCAAAAATCCCTACCGCCTTAATGTGACGCTGTAAGCCCATGAGATCAAACCAAGTTTGATATTGCTCAAAAGGAGTCTGTGCAGGAATAAAACCAAGCGCTAATGCTTGCTGATAATGATACCGCATCAAGCCTGCAACTAACGGCTGTGGCCAACGAATATAACAATCGCGTAGTAGTGATACCGCATCGTAAGTCACAGGACCAACGACAGCATCCTGAAAATCAATCACGCACAGCTTGTCCGCTTGCAGCATAAGATTACGGCTATGGAAATCCCTATGCATTCCCACACTAGGTTGAGATAACGCATTGCCGACGAGGCGATCAAAAGTATCATTCAGCAATTGCAACTCTGCCGCGTCCAAAGACAAATTAAGATGTGTTCCTAACAGCCACTCAGTAAAAATGTGTAATTCACGGCGCACAAAGGCTTCATCGTAGTTAGGTAATGCCTGTACTAAACCACTATCAAGATTCTTGCACTCAATTACAGCGGCCACTTGCGGTAATAAATCGAGCGCCTGACGGTAAAACCGTTCAACATTTTGTACCGTCAATACAGATAAGAGTTGAGTATCGCCCAAATCACTCATCAACATAAAACCCAGATCGGCATCGGCGTGGATTACTTTTGGAACTGTCAGCCCCACGGCTGAATAAGCATTCGACAGGGCAATAAAGGGGGCGATAGGCACTAGCTGCGGCGGTGAATCGGCGGCGATAAAGGTAGCATCAGGCATCGAAATCCGAAAGTAACGCCTAAAACTTGCGTCTCCGGAAATCAACACAGGCATCACCTCACAGGAAAAATAAGCATTCAGCCACTGATTAAGGGAAAGAAATCTCGGATCGGATAAAGTCATTTCATGGCTCTTAAAGAAAAATTGCTTTATTATAGCTGGCATAGAATTTGGAAACAGCTAAGAAATTGAGAGATTTATTAAGCGATGTTGCGTTTGTCAATTGCAACTTTCCCCATCCATACTTGTCCAGAATAAGAAATCATAATTACTGACCTAAAGATGCAGATCCGATACCTTCTGGCCCTGAGCCTGTTACCGCAATTAGTCCTGGCAGACGACTCTCTAACCGCTTCGGCATCCCAATGCTTAATCGAACCGCCAGTACCCCGTATCGTATCTCAAACCCAAGGGATGAGTGCGGCTGAACTCAACAAAATTCGTATTGCGTCTGATAACACCAATGCCGAAATGGGGAAGCAGGCGATTTTCCGTGGCGATGTGGTTTTTAGCCAAGGCGATAGGCACATAGCAGCCGATGAGGCGATTTTAGATCAAGCTACTGAACAGTTTGATGCCAATGGTAATTTAGTCTTTCAAGACAGTAACTTCACCGTTACAGCCGAATCCTTACAAGCTCAAATGCGGACAAACCGTGCCACCCTTAAAGGCGCACAATATTGGATCCATGGCCAACAAGTTCACGGTGATGCCGAAAAACTGCAAATTACTATCAATAACAATTTAATTTTAACGAATACCAACTTCACTACTTGCCCTCCTGACAATGTGTCTTGGCTACTCGAGGCCGAAAAGATCAAGATCAACAGTGAAGAAGAATGGGGCGAAATTTGGAATGCCAAACTAAGAATTGGTGGTGTACCTGTATTCTATATCCCCTACATGACAGTCCCCGTTTCAGACAAACGTAAATCTGGCTTTCTCTACCCTAGTTTTAGCACTAGCACTACTGATGGTGTCGAAATTTCCGCACCCTATTATTGGAATATTGCCCCAGAGTACGATTTAACATTTACACCTAGCTATATGTCAAACCGTGGTTTATTCACTAAAACAGAGTTTGGTTATCTGGCGGGTGAGGCCCAAAATGGCCGAGTCAATTTAGAATATCTAGGCAATGACAAATTGATCGATGGTAGCCCGAATCGCTACTTATATAACTGGCAGCATCAAGGAGCGATCGACAAAAATTGGCGCGTATTAGCGAATTTTACCGATGTATCAGATAACAATTATTTCAATGACTTAAAGTCAGATGTTAACCGTGCAACCGATAACCAGTTATCACGCATAGGTGAAATCAGCTACTTCGAAAGTAACTGGGATCTAAGCACCCGAGTACAAGATATTAAAGTACTGGGTGAGGATGAAAAACCATATCAAGTCATGCCTCAGGTTAACTTTAACTATCGCGCTGCTGATTTTTGGAACAATTTAGATTTTGGTTTCAATTCGGAGCTAACGAATTTTGCCCATCAGGACAACAATGTTAATACGGCGACTCGTTTGTACATGTCACCAAGCGTAACTCTGCCAATACATGGGCCTTCAGGCTCGCTCACCAGTCAAGTTAAGTTGATGCAGACCAATTATTGGCAGCATAACGAAGATCCAGACATAGTTGTTGACGACACAGTGAATCGCACCATCCCGCAAGTACGGATTAATGGTCAAATCAACTTCGAACGTTTTACTGAGCTTTTCGATCAAAACTACCGCCAAACGCTCGAGCCACAATTTCAATATCTTTATGTCGGCTACGAAGACCAACGCAACATAGGCATTTATGATACGGCTCAATTACAGGACGACTACTTTGGCCTATTCCGTGATCGTCGCTTCTCGGGTCTGGATCGGATTTCCGATGCAAATCAAGTCACTCTAGGTGTTACCACACGCCTGTTTGATAGTCACAACCAAGAAGCCACTAAATTCAGCCTAGGACAAATTTTTTACCTGCAAGACAGTAAAGTCGGTTACGAAGACAGTATTTTTGAGTCTAATCAATCAACTTCAGTACTTGCTGCAGAGGTAGATACCCGCTTGTCCCATGATTGGTATATGGGGGCTGCGATTCAGTACGATACCAACACCAGTGACAATAAAAAATCCGAAATCACCTTAGATTTCAGACCTGAAGCGAATAAATTGCTGCAATTTAGCTATCGCTATGTCCCAGATTTATTGAACTCAAATACCAATGATACAGTGAACATCTCCCAAGCGGGCGTTCGTGGCGCTTGGCCAATCAGTGATGACCTCTACTTTGTTGGTAATTGGTATTATGACCTTAACGAAAGTCGCAGTATTGAAACTTACACAGGTATCCAGTACGAATCATGCTGTTACGCAGTAAGACTTAGTTATCATTACCGCATTAAAACCAACTATGACGACAATATAGGTTCTGCCACAATTGATCCTCGTGAGCAGTTTGATAGTGGTATCTACCTGAACTTAATCATTAAGGGACTCGGTGGTTCTGGCCCATTAGGCGTATCCGATATGCTCAATGACGGCCTGTTTAACTACAGAAAACCGCTTTATCTGAGGAATTAGCAAAGAATTGTGATAGATTGCTGAACCTCAACAAGGACTCAGAGTCCAAACAGATTAATGAGTGCTTTACCGTTCACCTTTTGCTAAAGCGAATAAAAGCGGATCTTAAGGTCTAACCTTGCACTCAAATGCGTCGCCAAAAAATTACATTAGGGCAACTCACTGTAATTTCGATATAAATGGTAAAGTTATTTCAATTAAGCCGTCGAACCTAACCTTAGAACGTGCCAAGGATTTTGTGGATGAAACCCAGTAAACATCTGATTTTTGCTTTATTTGCACTCGCGATCAGCCAACCTACATTGGCCGCCCCCCAGCCGCTAGACCGCGTTGCAGTCCAAATTAACGACGGCATAGTGCTCGAAAGTGAAATCACTAACATGATTGACACTGTTAAAGCGAATGCCAAAGCAGCAAACCAATCATTACCTTCTGACAGTGCCCTGCGCACTCAGGTGATTGAGCGTTTAATCTTAACTCGCCTACAATTGCAAATGGCCAGTCGTATAGGGCTGAATATTGGTGACTTACAACTAGACCAAGCGATTGAAAACATCGCGCGTGAACAAAAAATGTCTGTCGCGCAGATGCAACAAAAAATTGAAAGCGAAGGTTTAAGTTTCAGCCAATACCGCGAACAATTGCGCGAAGAAATCACTCTAGGTGAAATTCAACGTATTCAGGTACAACGCCGTATTCAAGTATCACCACAGGAAATTACTAGCCTAGTCAAACTCATCCAAGAACAAGGGATGAAAGATGTGGAATACCAAATTGGCCATATCCTGATTGACGTGCCTAATAACCCCACCAGTGAACAACTCGAAGCATCAAGCAAACGCGCCAATATCGTATTAGAACGTTTGAAGAGTGGTGAGGATTTCCGTCGTACCGCTATCGCTTCTTCTTCAGGTCCTAAAGCACTCGAAGGTGGTATTTGGGATTATATGAACATCAACGAAATGCCAACTCTGTTCGCCGAAGTGATCAACGGTGCAAAAATGGGTGACATTATCGGCCCGATTAAGAGTGGTGCAGGTTTCCATATTATTAAGATCATGGATGCTCGCGGCCTACAAACCAAAGAAATCGAAGAAGTTAGAGCGCGCCACATTTTGCTCAAGCCATCGCCGATCCTGTCAGAAGACCGCGCTAAAGCCATGCTTGAGCAATTCCTGAAGCAAATCCGCTCAGGAGAAGCTAAGTTTGAAGACCTAGCGCGTCAGTACTCAGAAGATCCTGGTTCGGCCACAAAAGGTGGTGAATTAGGTTGGGCAGAACCAAGCATTTACGTACCTGAGTTTGCTCAAACGCTCAATAGTTTGAAAAACGACCAAATTAGTGAGCCATTCCGTACGACTCACGGTTGGCATATCACTCAATTAGAAGAACGCAGAAAAACCGACGCCACGGATCAGTTCAATAGCAACCGTGCGCACCAGTTGATCTTCCGTCGCAAATTTAACGAAGAACTGCAAAACTGGCTAGACGAAATGCGTTCAGACGCATACATTGAAATCTTCCAGCCAGAGACCAATCGAGGTTAATTCTAATTGAGCACTAAACGTATTGCCGTTACCCCAGGCGAACCCGCAGGTATTGGCCCCGATTTAGTCGTACAACTCGCTCAGCAGGCTTGGCCTGCTGAGTTAGTCGTTTGTGCGGATCCAGAATTACTTGCGAGCCGTGCGAAACGACTCGGTTTGCAAGTGACTTTCCGCCCTTACCAGCCAAATCAAGCTCCTAAACCGCAAGAAGCTGGCACATTAACCATAGCGCCCTTTAAGTTAGTGAGCGAATCGATTTGTGGTCAGCTCGATGAGCAAAACAGCACTTATGTAGTTGAAACCTTGCGTTATGCGGGCGAAAAAAACATGAGCGGCGAGTTTGATGCTGTCGTGACAGGCCCCGTGCATAAAGGCATTATCAATCAAGCAGGTATTGCCTTTAGTGGCCATACTGAGTTTTTTGCCCATCAAGCAAATTGCCCCGATGTAGTGATGATGCTGGCAACGCCTGGTTTGCAAGTGGCACTCGTGACCACCCATATTCCTCTGGCCTATGTTGCAAAAGCCATAACACGCCAACGCTTACAGCATATTATCAAGATTCTACATGCCGATCTCATCAGCAAATTTGGCATAGTTTCACCGAAAATTTATGTCTGTGGTCTCAATCCACACGCAGGTGAAGACGGCCATTTAGGGCGTGAAGAAATCGACGTGATTATTCCTGCACTCAACGAGTTGCGAGAAGAGTTCCAAATGAATATTGTCGGCCCATTACCGGCCGACACTCTATTCCAACCTAAATATTTACAGGACGCCGATGTCGTCTTGGCCATGTACCATGACCAAGGACTTCCCGTTCTCAAGTCACAAGGATTTGGCAAATCGGTAAACATCACCTTAGGTTTACCTTATATTCGTACCTCGGTTGACCACGGTACGGCGCTCGATCTCGCGGGTACAGGCAAGGCCGATATTGGCAGTTTTGTCTGTGCTCTGAATAAAGCCATTGAGTTATCCTCAAAGAACTAAACGATTACATTATTAATGAGCAACAAAGTACATTTAGGCCACACGGCCAGAAAGCGTTTCGGACAAAACTTCCTTACCGACGGCAATGTGATTGACCGCATTGTGGGTGCAATTGCACCCGATAATCACCATGTGATGGTCGAAATCGGCCCTGGCCTTGGTGCCTTAACAGAACCTGTAGCCGATGCTGTAGATAATCTGACTGTCGTCGAACTCGACCGCGATCTGGTTGAACGCTTACATCAACACCCAGTCCTTAAAAATAAACTGACTATTCACCAAGGTGATGCACTGCAGTTTAATTTTGGCCAACTGAGTGTGCCTGGCAAAAAGATGAAAGTATTTGGTAACTTACCTTACAACATTTCAACGCCGCTGATGTTCCACCTGTTCGAATTTGCCGAACAGATTGAAACCATGCACTTTATGCTACAAAAAGAAGTGGTACTGCGCTTATCGGCAAGCCCAGGCTGTAAAGCCTATGGCCGTTTAACGGTCATGGCACAATACTTCTGCCAAGTGGTCCCGGTTCTCGAAGTGCCGCCCCACAGCTTTACCCCTGCGCCTAAAGTGGACTCAGCAGTCGTACGCTTATTGCCATACGCCGTAAAGCCGTTCCCTTGTAAAGATGTAACCGTACTACGCCACCTTTGTACTACCGCATTCAACATGCGTCGTAAGACTCTGCGTAATAACTTAAAGCACATGTTATCTGACGATGAGTTCGAGCAGTTAGGGATTGACTCAAGTCAACGCCCAGAACAGATTAGCGTGCAGCAGTATGTTGCTATGGCTAACATGGTTTGCGATAAGAAAGCATAAATATGTCAGGGCACTTAGGTGCCCTTAGACCAGAGCCTAGGAACAAGAATGAGCGCATTGGACACCTCCATTCGGGTCGAAGTCAAAACTGAGTATATAGAGCAGCAGTCCTCGCCCGAGGATGAAAAGTACCTCTTCAGTTACACCATCACTATCATCAATTTAGGTGAGCAAGCGGCTAAACTTGAAACTCGTCACTGGATAATCACTGATGCCAATGGCAACACCAGTGAAGTCAAAGGTGCCGGTGTTGTCGGTGAAACGCCAACCATAGCGCCGAATACTGCCTATCAATACACCAGTGGTACTGTGCTCGATACGCCACTTGGCATAATGCACGGCACTTATGGTATGGTCAGCGAATCGGGTGAGCGTTTCCAGGCGACAATCCGTCCCTTCCGTTTAGCGACCCCAGGCTTACTACATTAATATCGTTAGGAAAGGGGTACTGTGGCGCATTATTTTGTTGGTGATATTCAAGGCTGTTTCGCTGAGTTACAAAAATTACTCGCTAAGGTCGATTTTAATCCTTCCCGCGATGAACTCTGGGCTGTAGGTGATCTTGTTGCACGCGGACCTGACTCCTTAGCTACGCTACGGTTTTTTCGCTCCTTAGGTGATTCCGCTAAAACGGTTTTAGGTAACCACGATCTCCATCTAATGGCATTACACGGTAAGCTCAAACGCGCTAAGCCCAGCGATAATCTCACTGAAACTCTAGAATCCCCCGATATCTCAGCCTCAATTGACTGGCTGAGACAACAACCTCTTATGCGTGAATTACCTGAACACCAACTCATTATGAGTCATGCGGGTGTACCACCCCAGTGGTCGCTGGAGGTATTAAGAGAAGAATCCGCACTCGTCAGTCGCGCCCTCAAGCACGATGATTATCTTGAGACATTAATAAGCCAAATGTATTCAGATACCGCCGAACAATGGGATCCAAGTGCAATTGGCATAGAACGCTTACGTTATTGCATCAATGCATTAACACGCATGCGCTATCTTTATGTCGATGGCCGACTTGATTTTGATTGCAAACAACCTCCTGAAAACTGTACTAATCCACAACTCAAACCTTGGTTTGAGTTTGCTTCGCCGCTGCGCCAAAGTCATACCTTAGTATTTGGCCATTGGGCTGCGTTGATGGGCAAGGTCGACGATACTAAATTAAAGGCTTTAGATACAGGCTGTTGTTGGGGTGAGCACTTAACCTTATGGCATCTTGAAAAAGACCAAAAAATTACGCAAAAAAAGTTAAAAAAGAGTTAAACTAAAACAGCTTAAAGTCGATAACAGACTGAGCCGCCTAACCCTGAATATCACCCTGTTTTCATTTGGAAAAATATAATAAAAATCGGAGTATCCTATGAAATTTAATGTAGCCACCAGAGTGATTGGCGGATTTGGTATTGTCACACTTTTACTCGTGTTGCTAGGATTTACATCTTATTTAACCAACAATAGCCTAAAAGCCAGCTCTGCTATGATGCAAGAATTAAGCTTGCCCGCGCTGAAATCGACAAACCACCTTAGTGAAGCATTGAGTGAGCAACAAAGACAAATCCTCATTGCCTATAACACCCCTAGATCGGCAAATATCCCGAATATTCGTAAAGTGTTCGAAGACCATGGGACTCAGTTCAAAAACGAAATTGCCACCCTCACTCAGTTAGTCAAGAGCCAGCAGAATCTATCTTCTTTAATTGCCCAATTAAGCGGCAGCTTTGCCACCTTTGAGCGAGATAGTATTGCCATGATCGCCGAACGTGAGGCCTCATTAAGCAAGCAAGAACAGCTCGTTGAACTAAAGAAAAAGCTCGAAAATGCCGCCGATGATGCCTCATCGGAACTGCTCGATATTGTTGATTTAGAAAGCAGTCAGAATCCCGATGAGCAGAGTCTTGCTGCATCAGCCAGCGCTATTGATACTAGTCTCGGAAATATCATCACCACTATTGCAGATTTAGTAACGAATGACGAAGAGAGTAAGCATGAACTGATCTCAAAGGAACTTGACTACATTATCAGCGAAACCAAGAACAAACTTGAATATGTGAATCGTCACGGTCAAGGTATTGTCGAAGCGGATACCTTAAGCTCAGTCACTAAAGATATTGGAAAAGTATTAGCGCTCGTCACCGGTCCGCAATCTATGTTGCTGCTAAAATCGAGTCAGCTCTCCCACTCCAAAGAAGCTGTGATAAAACTAGGCATTATCGAAAATGATGTGAAAGTCATCAATTCCAACATGAATGATGTCAGCGATAACATCGAACTTGTTGCCGCGAACATGAGCAATGACACCATAGCCAAGATTGACTCTGCCAGCATACAAACCATGATTGTCGTGTTAATAGCAATCGTTGTCGCAGTGATTGTGAGTTTTGCTGTGGTGAATCCGTTAAAACGCTCACTCAGCCAAGTGAACAATGCCCTGAACGTCTTAGCCTCAGGCAACCTTACCCATAAACTAGATGACTCTGGACACGATGAATTTGCCGAACTAGCAAAAAACTGTAATCGTCTCGTCGATAGCTTACGCAGTTTAATCATAGGTATTTTAGATAGGTCAAATCAACTTGCCGCGGCAGCCGAACAAACATCGGCAATCACAGCGCAAACCACCTCAGGCATACAAGAACAAAAAAGCCAAGTTGACCAAGTGGCTACTGCGACAACTGAACTTAGCTCTAGTGCTCAGCAGGTGTCTTTAAGTGCCAATCAAGCCCTTGAGCAAATCAAACAGGCTGATCAAGAAACTCAGCACATGCGTGCCATTGCACAAGAGAACAAACTGACTATTTTGGCTTTAGCCGATGAAGTGGCCAAAGCGGGTGTTGTGATTAATAAAGTGCAGTCGGACAGCGCCTCTATTGGCTCAATTTTGGATGTGATCCGTGGTATTGCAGAACAGACTAACCTACTCGCCCTTAACGCCGCTATTGAAGCCGCCCGTGCGGGTGAACAAGGTCGTGGTTTTGCGGTAGTTGCCGATGAAGTGCGTAGTTTAGCCTCACGCACTCAAGTGTCGACCCGAGAGATCCAACAGATGATCGAAGTGTTGCAGCAAGGTGCAGAGCAAGCCGTTGCCGCCATGGATATGGGGCGTGCTCAAGCCAACGCCTGTGTTGAAAAAACGGAGCAAGCCAACATTGCCCTCGAGACCATTAGCCAATCTGTGCATAAGGCCTATGATTCTGGCACCCATATCGCCCATGCTGCGCAGGAACAGAATTTAGTAAGCCAGCAAGTTTCTGAAAAACTAGAGCATATTGCAGCAATTTCAGAAGAAACCGCTATCGGTGCAGATCAAACGGCTCAGTCTAGCCATCAAGTCGCCAAATTAGCCGAAGAACTCCAAGCTTCGGTCGGTGAATTTAGAGTCTAATGTTTATCACCACTAAAACCTAGGGTCGCTTAGCGGCCCTTTCTTTTGAGACGAATTCACTTGCCTATCTTACTGACGACTCGAACTGTCTGGCCTTTGCACAAATTAAGACCATAAAAAATGCCAAACTTAAGTTTGGCATTTTTATCTAGCTTAATGCTAGATACTTGATATTAGACGTTTAATATAACGTAGCAGCAAATAGGGCTAAAGTGCCGCTAAGTTCAAATCCGCATTACTCTTCTTCACCGCCAGCAGCAGCGCCAAGACGCTCTTTCACTGCAGCGGTAATTGGGCTAGCACCATGACCGTTTGCTTCAGCCCAAGCTTGGATAGTCATCCCATCAGCTTCAGCAACACTCAATTCAGTCGCCGACAAACGCTTAGCCACAAACTCACCGGTATCGTTCGCACTCGCACCGTAAGCGGTGCGCAATAGACTTGCACCATCGCAACTGATACCACTGTAAATCTGACGTAACTTAACGCGGCTTTCTTTTAACTTTTTACGTAAGCGGTTTTTGTCATTAGCTTTTACATAATCACAAAGACTCGCTACGAGTGGATCTTCCCCCGCAACGGCAGAGGTTGGTACAGCAATAGAACTAAATCCAATCAACGCAGCCAAGGCCACAGGCATAAGACGCATCCGATACTCCTTAATACTTTCTTATAGTTTTATTATCAATTCTGTATGGGCTGCATCTATTGTCTAAATGATATTGACCTCTTGGCTTTAGCTCTCGTTCGAAATCTAGGATAACGAAATAGGCTATCTCTTTCCGTGAAAACTAAATGTCCGATATGATGCAATACGTTAGATAAACTGACGCCCCATACACACAGGGTACACAACAGAAGCTGCAATTTAACATTTTTTTACCAAATTGATAAAGCGATATTCCAAACCAGCCGCATTTATACTCGCCAAAGATTCAGTTTCCTTCCAAGTCCCATCGTCCCAGTGGGGGAAAAATGTATCGCCTTCCACCTCAAGATTGATTTGCGTCAAATATAAGATATCGGCGCAGGGCAATAACTCGGCATAAAGCTGGCCACCACCTATCACCACTAACTCTTCACACTCACCAGCAGCTTGTTTGGCTGCATCAAATGAGGTCACACAGGTCACGCCCTCAATCACAAGATCCGTTTGGCGTGAAATAACTATGTTATGTCGACCAGGAAGGGGCCTACCGATTGACTCAAAGGTCTTACGTCCCATCACAACAGGCTTGCCTAGGGTCATCGCTTTAAAGTGACGTAGATCTTCTGGAAGATGCCATGGCATTTTATTATCTTTTCCGATGACTCGATTGTTTGCCATCGCGGCTATCATAGCAATGCGCATGCTCACTCCTGTTTTATAGAAATAGAATTATTGAATGACGGGGCGAGTCCTGAAATACAGCAAACTCGGCATGGCCAAACCCACGGCTAACGCCCCTAGAATAAAGACGGTTTTGAGGCCATTACTAATCACTTGCCCCGTCAGTTCAGGACTGACTTGAGATTGAGCGGTCAATTGCACTAAGGCAATCACAGTATTAAATGCATAAGTGCCAGGGATCATAGGAATAATCGCGGCGACAGCATACATTAAAGGTGGCGCTAAGTGGCGCTTACCAAACCCTATGGTAATAATCCCTACTAATGCCGCGGCGGCGAAGGTTGCCCACTCGATTGGCAGACCAAACTGTAACATTAAAGTACGGGAACTATGGCCAATGGCTCCCGCTAAAGCGCAGTAAGGAAGAAATCGTTTAGGAACATTAAATACCATAGCAAATCCTACGGCGGGGATGGCAGAGAAAAAAGCATCGTGCAAAAGAGCTATCAATAATTCCATCATAGGAAAATTCCGCCGATCTGCATCGCAATTGTAATGCCAATCACAGAAGAAACGGTCAGCAAAGTAGCATGACCCCAGCGGGATATACCGACATTCATGTGCCCTTTTACCATGTCGGAAATCGCATTAATCATCGGAAAACCCGGCACTAACATCAGCACACTCGCGGCCATAGCAGCCTTAGGAGTTTCGCTTAACTCAAACAAATAACCCGTTTGAGCAAGCATACTGGTGACGAAAGCTGTGATGGCAAAATTGACTAATAAATTAAAATGCCGCTTAGCAATTGCTAAACGTACCGACATACCCACTGCCGCGGCAAAAAAAGTAATCACGCATGCAGTGAGATCGCCATTAAATAAATGACAGAAGCTAGCGCACGACAGGCCAATCATGAATACCACTAAGCTAGGAGGATAGGTTTTAGGTTCAATCCGCGCCAAACGTTTACGCACTTCATTTGGGCCATACAGCCCCTTTTCCGCGAGTAAACAGATACGTTGCAATTCACAGACGACTGTCATGTTAATGCCATGCTCACGAATACGACGAGTAGTTGTGATACAGCGACCATGAACCAAACTGGTTAACACGAGGGAATTAGAGGAAATAGAGAGTTCTACGCTAGCAAGACCTAAAGCCTGACCTAGACGCTGGCTGATTTCTTCAACTAAATCAGATTCCGCGCCGTAGGCCAGTAGCAATTGTGCAGCACGCACAACTTGCCGAGTAATATCATTTTGAGTATCAGCGTACACAGAACTCTCAAAACTCAAAGATTACTATTATCTTTGGTAAATAACTTCTACGTCGTAGTCGTCATCATCAAAGTCGTCGTCATCATCTTCATCAACATAATCTTCATTCAATGAATCAAGGTTTGCTTGATGATAATTATCCCACTTGAACTCAACTTCACTATCTGGGTCGACTTCATTGTCTTCAGGTGGAAGACTCGCAATATAATCGAGGAGTTTTAATGCCAACTCACTGGTACCGTCGCGGTTATAGGCGGAGATAGTATAAACATCGCCTTCCCAACCCATTTCTTTAACGATACGATCAACCTTCTCTTGCAGCTCTTCTTCAAGCAGCAGATCGGTTTTGTTAAAGACTAACCAACGCGGCTTACTCGCCAACTTTGGAGAATATTTCTCAAGCTCACCTACGATAGCGCGCGCAGACTCAACCGGATCGGTTCCGTCAATCGGCTCAATATCTATGATGTGCAGCAGAATACGACAACGCTCAAGATGCTTTAAGAAGCGAATACCTAAACCCGCACCATCGGCAGCGCCTTCGATGAGACCAGGAATGTCCGCAATCACAAAGCTTTGACCAGGACGTGGATTAACCACACCTAAGTTAGGCACCAGTGTTGTAAACGGATAATCAGCCACTTTCGGCGTTGCACGGGAAACCGCACGAATGAATGTCGACTTACCCGCGTTAGGCATGCCAAGCAAACCAACGTCAGCCAGCAGTAACAACTCTAATTTAAGGCTACGAACTTCACCAGGTGTCCCTAACGTCTTTTGACGTGGAGCACGGTTAGTACTGCTCTTAAAACGGGTGTTACCTAAACCATGGAAACCACCTTTGGCAACCAATAGCTTTTGACCGTGGGTTGTTAAATCCCCAAGGACTTCTTCAGTATCATGATCGACCGCGCGAGTACCAACAGGAACTTTTAAGATCAGATCTTTACCGCTATGACCAGTACAATCACGGCCACGACCATTTTCGCCACGTTCAGCCATGTGAAAACGTTCAAAACGGAACTCGATCAAAGTGTTGAAGTTTTCGTCAGCTTGCAGGAAAACACTGCCACCGTCGCCACCATCACCACCATCAGGACCACCATCAGGTACATACTTTTCGCGCCTAAAGCTAACACAACCGCTACCGCCGTCGCCTGCTTCGACCCTAATTACTGCCTCATCGACAAACTTCATACTTACTCCTGGCACCACTGAATGAAGCAATTATACCGTCTAACTTCATTGGTCGCCAAAAAACTCGAGATACTTTGCTCCCAATCTTACCTGTCAATGCTCATTCTTGGTAATCATTTACCAACTCAAGCATCTACACGGCGTAAATAGAAGCACAAAAAACAGAAAGCCCCACCAATGGCGGGGCTTTAACAGTATAAGCTAGGTTCGAAAGTTAAGCTTCGATGCTAATAAACTTACGGTTATTAGCGCCTTTAACTTCGAATTTAACTTTACCGTCAGTCAGAGCAAACAGAGTATGGTCACGACCAATACCTACGTTTACACCAGCGTGGAATTTAGTACCACGTTGACGAACAATAATGTTACCAGCTAGAACTGATTCACCGCCAAAGCGCTTAACACCTAGACGTTTACTTTCTGAATCGCGGCCGTTACGAGTAGAACCGCCAGCTTTTTTATGTGCCATGAGTTAGACTCCTATTATGCGTTGATAGCAGTAATTTTAACTTCAGTGAACCACTGACGGTGGCCCATTTTCTTGTCGTGGTGCTTACGACGACGGAACTTAACGATAGTAACTTTATCGCCACGACCGTGACTTACAACTTCAGCAACGACTTTACCGCCAGCTACTAAAGGAGCACCAACATGCACTGTTTCGCCATCAGCGATCAAAAGAACTTGATCGAACTCGATAGTTTCGCCAGTTGCAACTTCTAACTTTTCTAAACGTACTGTGTGGCCTTCAGCTACACGGTGTTGTTTACCACCACTTTGAAAAACAGCGTACATAGCTATTTTACTCCAATTCCTAACACGCGGGCTCATTCTTGGATGAGGCAGGGTGCTACAAAAACTTTATTGACAATGGGCGCGGAGTTTACGCGAAGAATCAAACTCTGGCAAGCCCTAATTAGGAAAGAATAAAAAAAGACCGGATTAACTCTCACATTAGTTGAGCTAGTGCTGTCATATGTCAGAATTTTAGGTAAAATTCATTTCATTATAACACGTGAGCCTAAACAGGGGCCGGGAACGTAATGACCCCACAACCAGAGTCTATTATGGATTTAAACGCTATTCGTCAACTGGCTGACACTGATATGCAAGCAGTCAATCAGCTGATATATAAACAGCTTGAATCAGATGTCGCCCTAATTAATCAATTAGGTTTTTACATTATTAATGGTGGTGGTAAACGTCTTCGTCCTCTGCTGTCGGTTTTAGCCGCACGAGCAGTGAGCTACGAAGGCGAAGCACATCTTAAGCTAGCGGCGATTATTGAGTTTATCCATACAGCCTCATTGCTCCATGATGATGTAGTTGATGAATCGACGTTACGCCGCGGACGAGAAACCGCCAATGCACTGTTTGGCAATAGTGCCAGTGTGCTAGTCGGGGATTTCCTTTATACCCGCTCATTCCAGATGATGACCGAACTTGACAACATGAAAGTGCTCAGAGTGTTAGCTGATACGACTAACGTGTTGGCCGAGGGCGAAGTCTTACAGCTAATGAATTGCAATGACCCTGACACCACTGAAGAAAGCTATATGCGGGTCATTTATTGCAAAACAGCCAAGTTATTTGAAGCCGCGACGCTACTCGCGGGCGTGCTAGCAGGTGCAACGCCTGAGCAAGAAACCGCCTTAGGCAACTATGGTAAGTATCTCGGCACCGCCTTTCAGCTTACCGACGACTTACTCGACTATACCGCCGACAGTGACGAGCTAGGTAAGAATATCGGTGATGACCTTGCCGAAGGTAAACCGACTCTGCCACTCATCTATGCCATTGCCCATGGCACAGACGAAGAGAAACAGCTCATACGTCAAGCAATTGAACAAGGTGATGGTACTCAGGCCATAGATAAAATCGTAGCAGCACTGCACCATTGCGGCGCGTTAAACTACACCCAACAAAAAGCAATTGAAGAATCAGAGAAAGCGATCGCGGCATTATCTGCTTTACCCGATAGCGACTATAAGCAAGCCTTAGTAACGCTAGCTAAGATTTCGGTCGACAGAAACCACTGATTGCTAACTAATGTAATTTCGCCCCAAAAATAAGGTCTTACTCAGTAAGACCTTTTTTATTGCTTTAACCGCAATCCTAAAATCAAACCTGCCAAAGGATCGGCGTTTCGCCTCGCTCAAGCAATAATTGATTCACTTGAGAGAAATGCCCACAACCAAAAAAACCGCGATAAGCCGATAAAGGTGAAGGATGTGGTCCTGTGAGCACTTGATGTTGCGGTGCGTTAACGACTTGGCCCTTTTTAATGGCATGACTACCCCAAAGCACGAAAATAATCGGCTGAGTCTGCCGATTTAATAATTCCAGCACCGCAGTCGTAAAGACTTCCCACCCGGCTTTGGCATGGGAATGCGCCTTGCCTTGCTCAACGGTCAGCACCGTATTGAGCATCAATATCCCCTGCTCCGCCCATGCGGATAAATCGCCATGGGATGGCACAACAAAACCGTCAATATCCGTCGCTAATTCTTTGTACATATTGGCTAAAGATGGCGGTGGTTTTATCCCGCATTTAACCGAAAAACATAAACCATGGGCTTGATCTGGGCCGTGATAGGGATCTTGGCCAATCAAAACCACTCTGACTTGTTCAAGGGGCGTCATACTAAAAGCATTGAAAACATCAACTTCGGGTGGATAAACCACTTTCCCAGCCCTGCGTTCATTGTCAACAAATGCGCTTAGTTGCTGAAAATAAGGCAAAGCTCTTTGCTCATCGATAAATGTTTGCCATGTCGCCTGAGTCACTATTTTACTTCCTCAATTCTATAATCGGGTTAGCTTAAAAGTCCTGTAGTAGTATGGCAAGTTTGCAGACCTTACCTGCCGCTAAGTAATACCACTAAACTTGCTAGGTCTCACGTTAAGACTTTCAATTTAAAACATTCGAAATTAAGTGATATAGTGCGCCCATTCTCGCACACTCTGATACGTAATGATGATCCAACATTCTGATAAATCAATTCAAAGACATCAAACGGGTTTCACCTTAATTGAACTTGTGGTGGTCATCATAGTGCTCGGTATTTTAGCCGTAGTGGCCCTGCCAAAATTTATCAATGTGCAACAAGATGCTCAAATTGCAACAGTTAAAGCGGCAGGCGGAGGCTTTAAATCAGCCATCAATCTGGCACGTTCCGTATGGGCTGTAAAAGTGGGCTCAGGTCCAAAAGAGGATTTACCCGTATTTGGTACGGCACAATCCGAACAAATAGATTTCAACGCCTTCGGTTGGCCAGCACAACACTATATCCATGGCAATGAGGCCTCTCCGGCACTCGATAATGTTGAAGACTGTATATCGGTATGGGAAGTATTATTTCAAAATGCCCAGCCAAGTGTCTCGCGCTTGAATATTGATGCGACTGAAACCGACTATAAAGCCAGTTATACCGATCCTGGCCAGTGCACTTATTTGTATCGAACAAACGATAAACTGTCGATTAATTATGACTCCCATACAGGAGTCGTCATTACCGACACAGATCCCAATAGTTAATGCCTGACGATTCCTTCTTACACCAATTAAGTTAGAATCGAACTTTAATCTGTTACTTTTTTAGAGTGAACGCCATGACCGACACGAGCACCACCACCATTTACGAACTTGCCGATCAGTTTATTGCCTTAGCCAATCAGCTAAGCCAACAAGAAGCAGATGTAGGTAAAGTTGGCACAGCACTCCGTTTTGCCGCAGCACGTTTTAATGCCTTCGAAGCCGCGATTAAATCAGCGGATCTCGGTGCTGAAAAAGAGAGCGCATTAGAATGGTTTAGCAGTGAATTCAAAGAAATGCTGAGTGACAACTTAGACGACCACATTGCCAATCCACCCATTATCCAAGAAAGTGTGGCAGAAGAAGCTGATAATTCTGTGCAAATGTTTAAAGGCTAATCACGCCTTGATTTAAATGCATAGCCATAAACAAACACGCCATCGATTGATGGCGTGTTTGTTATTTAAAACCAATGATTTTAGATAGATCACTAAAGCGTGTACACCACACGGATCGCCAGCAATATCAATACTACGCCGGACAACTTATCAATTAACCCCGCTTTTTCTCTCAACTTAGGCAACACACTCGAGTGGGATAGCAATAAGGCTATCAAGGTGTACCAAAGACCATCGACCACTAACGGTGTAAAAACAATTAATGCTTTAGCCGTCATGCTGTCGGCGACCATCACAAATTGGCTGAATAACGCAAGAAAAAATAGCATTATCTTAGGGTTGAATAAAGAAATAGCAATACCATCACGGGCTGCGGTTAAGGTATCTGTCGCCTCCCCTGCAGCCAATTTAGCTTGCATACCGCCATTGGAACGCAGCGCTTGAACTCCCATCCAAGCAAGGTATAAGGCACCGAGAATCGCAATGCCATTAAAGACTAAGGGCGCCTTTTTAAGGACTACGGCTAAGCCCAGTAACGTCACCAGCGCATAGATCCCAATCCCTATCGAGTGTGCCCAAGCACAAACGATACCCTTTCCCCGCCCACCACCTAAAGTATGACGTACTACCATAGTCAAACTTGGGCCCGGCGACATAGCCCCCAAACAACAAATAGCCAATAAACCTAACCAAGTACTCCAACTCATTGATGACACCTTTCGCCGAATAAAAAAGCCCACTGCTGGGCCTTAAACTTGCTTGCTATTCTAACATCGCGTCATCAAGGCGTTAACGCTAATAAATCCATTTTCAATAAATGAACAGTCATTTAAGAGAACCCCAAACGCGATAATCCCATAAATTCACACTGATTTAAGCCGTTAACCGCTAAGATTAGCGTTAACCTAAGTCTTTATAGCCAAACCTTAATACCTAAGCCTTCATCGCTATTATCACAAAGGCGATTCTCAATCAGGAAATTTTATGAACACTATAACGCTGATCAGTATTTTTATTCTTTGCCTATTAATAGGTGCGATCTTATTACTGCTTTGGCAAAGACAAAAAGGTAAAACCATACCGCTGACGGTGATTTTTGTGCTGGGATTTTTCGCCTTAGGACTCAGTGCTATTATTGGATTTGTGCACAAAAGCGAGGATTACCAAGCCTATCAAAAACTACAATGGCACACCTTAGCCCCAGAGAAAATCGCGCCTCTGGTTGCCCAAGGCTATACCGTCTTTGTCGATATTACCTCTGATTGGTGCACCATCTGCCAAACGAATAAAGCGGAAGTCACCCACAGGGAGCAAATTGTAAATGCCTTGATGGCCGACAATATCATCCTGATGCAAGGTAACTGGAGTGAGGCGAATAAAACGATTGAAACCTATATGCGCCATGAAGGAGTGCCCGGCACGCCCTACAATAAAATTTATGGTCCAAGCGCCCCTAATGGGATTCTCTTGCCGTCAAAACTCAGTATGAGTGATGTGTTAAATGGTTTAGTTGCCGCGCAAACGAATCGTAACTAAGCCCTAAACCATATTTAGGACGAGTCAAATACGAATAAAAAAGGCTGCATTGCAGCCTTTTTGCTTACTTCACTTCTATTTATAAAAGCCAAATTTCTTGAAAGGTGGGTTAGAAATCGCTTCTATAAATTGGCTTACTCATTAAAAACGGTAATTCACTCGACCATAGTAGAAACCGCCGTTGTAATCGAATGGCCCACTTTCATAATAAACGCCACCGAGTTCACCCAAGGTCCCTTCTTTCAGCTTTTGCGCTTCTTGATCAAATAGATTATTAGCCCCCACCGCCAGGGTTAAGCCATCAAGTAATTGATAGCTCATTTCAAGATCGACGGTCACTGCAGCATCAGCCATTTCAGAGCCCCAGTCAGAGGTATCATCAGCGTGAGTCGCATAGTACTCACCAAAATAGTTACCACGTAGTGACAGGGTTACCTTGTCCCATGACTGTGCCCAAGTTAAGGTGGCACGGTGCGCTGGGATACCATCTTCTAATCGACGAACTTTACCCGCATCGGTCGTTTTAAGATCAAACTTATCAACGCTGGTATCGGTCCAACCATAGGCAAGACTGAATTTAGCATTACCCGACAGGATTTCTGCATCATAGGAGGCGACGATGTCGATACCTTGAGTCGTAGTATCAAAGTCATTGGTGTAATAGCTCACACCTTGGATTAACTCAGGGAACTCAACCCCAGCGGCACGTAAGGCATCATAATCTTTAGCCTCAACATCAATCTTACTCGACTGTGCAATACGGCCCTCTACGCCAATGTTGTAGTAATCGACCGTTAAGAAGAAGCTTTCGTACTCATATACAGCCCCAATCGCATAACTAATCGACTCTTCTGGCTTTAACACTTCACCACCATAAAATGCCGCAAGCGGATCGGTTGGGGGGGCAATAAAGGTCTGGATCAATTCACCATCGATGATCGATGTCTGCGTGTTGACGACGTTTTCTTGGCCAACCGTTGGAGCACGAAAGCCGGTGCTGTGTGAGGCGCGGAACGACAATTCATCCGTTGCAGAATACTGCAACGTCAATTTGTAATTTAACGTATCACCAAAGGTTGAAAAGTCTTCGTAGCGCAGTGCTAAACCGAGTAACCAGTCATCACTTAAATAAGCTTCTAAATCAGTATAAATACCTATGTTATGACGTGAGTTTTTACCCGCAGATTCTGGGCCAAAGCCTTTAAAACCGTGCGCACCAATGTTGAAACCTTGGCTAGCATAAGGGCCTGCAATCCACGAGGCTTCATCACCTTGAGAAATCTCAAACGACTCATTTCGCCATTCAAAACCAGAAGCAAAACTAATGTCTTCAATGCCTCCTAAGGTTATGAAGCGCGAGAAATCGAGGTTAACGGTAGTTTCAACTTGCTCATAAGCCCCCGTATCAAAATCGGTCGGAGTGTCTAATCCTAGTGATGGATTCAACGAATTTTTAAGACCAAAACTGGCTTTGTTCGCCCCAGTACCAGCACTGAAATCATAATTCCATTCACCGATATCGCCTTTTACACCTGCGAAGAAGGACATATCTTCAATGGTGCCGGTGAACTGTGGCGTATAGCCACCTGGAAATATCTGGTTCATAGCAAAGCAATTTGGGTCGGCAACCATCGCCTTGTATGCATCAGTGTCGAGTACGTTGCCGTCACTTCCATCAGCATTTTTAGGGATCGGTACGAGTCCACATGTTGATGGATCACCATTTACAGCGCCCACAAGTAAATTCTGACCACCATCATTGGAATACACATTGCTACGATTTTGCGGGTAACGATAATAGAAGCCTCCCACGGCATCGCGGGAAGACAGATTACCAAAGGCATAGGCATGCATATTGGCATTAATGTCTAAGCCTGAGTTGATGAACACTGAATAGTCATCATTAATCTCAGGATTACCCCACACTTGTGCGGGGTCATTAATCGCGGTATTACCCTGCTCGGCTAAGTTAGCCGCATCAGGACGCTGCACACTACGGCTAGTGGAGTCAGCATTTTTATACTGGAAGCTTAAATTGACGAAGCCATTTTCAGTCACAGGTAAACCGACATCACCTTCGACCGTAGTTGTAGCACCATCACCCTCGTAATATTCTCCTTGGGTCACAGTGATGGAACCACCCTCGGAATTATCTTTTAAAACAAAGTTCATGACTCCGGCAATCGCATCCGACCCATACTGCGCCGCAGCGCCGTCGCGCAATACTTCAACTTGCTTTAATGCAGAACCAGGAATAACTGAGATATCAGGACCTTGAGCGCCATCGTTAATACCACCACCTTGGAACGCAATCACAGATGCACGGTGACGACGCTTACCGTTGACTAGCACTAGCGTACTGTCTGATGGCAAACCCCGTAAATTAACGGGACGAACTAAGGTTGCTGCATCACTAATGGGTTGAGCGCGTGAGTTAAACGATGGCACCGAAGTCACTAACATATCAATCATGTCAGTCGAACCATTTTTTTTAAGGTCGTCACTACTAATAATATCAATAGGAACGGGGGAATCGCCGATTGAGCGTGGCGCAGCACGGGACCCTACAACTGCAATTTTTTCAACGTTCTCATTTTTAACAGCCGTCTCATCTTCTTCTGCTATTGCCTGCGGACTGATTAAACTACCAGACAAGGCTAGAGTAATCGCCAAACTCACTGCACTTAATCCAAACTTCTGCTTCTTTGAGGTCATCATATTCATCCCAACTGCTTATTATTTTTAGAATACCTGACCTGCTTTGTGCGATTCTCGTCCCTAAACCTTGCTACCACGGCCAACACAAAATCACATTACACGAACATTTTTATAACACAAATTAAACAATATCCAATGTTAAATCAGACTTTTGAATGAATATTAGTCATTTATCTTTTATATCAATTTCTTAGATGAAAATATTTTTTAGAGTATGGCACCAAGTAAAATGTACTCGAACGGCAAAAAGTGTGAGCAGAAAAATCACCAAAGAAAAAATGCTTAAAGGGCATAATCAAAAACACGATATATCGCGTCACAGTACTTAAGGTATACTCAGAAAATACCGCCAAAACCAGAGTAAGACAGATGACCAATAAGATTTCAGTCAATAATGAAAAATCGATAGATAAGCATTTCTTACCGGAAAACCAGTTATTGCTCAACGCTGTCGGCGAAGGTATTTATGGATTTGATTTAAGCGGTAATGCGGTGTTTATCAATCCGGCAGCCGAACGCATGACGGGTTGGAAGAATGAAGAGCTACTCGGTAAAAACATCCATAACTGCCATCATCACAGCCATGCAGATGGCAGTCATTATCCCCAAGAGGATTGTCCAATTTACAACACCTTAAAGGATGGGATCACCCGAGAAATCACCCACGATGTATTTTGGCGTAAAGATGGCAGTAGCTTCCCCGTTCATTACAGTTCCACCCCTGTTTACCGTGACAATCAACTGATTGGCGTAGTCGCGATATTTCGTGACATTAGTATTCAAAAACAAACAGAGCAGTCATTACGCCAAGCCCTAGCCCAAGTACAAGCACTCTCGGAGCGACTCGCCTCTGAAAATCATTATCTACAGGCAGAGTTGGCAGACAAAACGGGTGATGTGGATATTTCGGGTGCCAGTACAGTGATCCGCCATATGATCCAGCAATTGCACATGGTGGCCAATACCGACAGTACTGTGCTCATTTGTGGTGAAAATGGCACAGGAAAAGAACTCGTTGCCCGTAACTTACATCAGCTCAGTCGCCGCAAAGATAAACCTATGATCAGTGTCAACTGTGCCGCGTTTTCGGCATCTTTACTAGAAAGTGAACTCTTTGGTCACGAGAAGGGGGCATTTACTGGCGCCACAAGCCGCCGTAAAGGTCGCTTCGAACTTGCTCATCAAGGCACACTGTTCCTCGACGAAGTCGCTGAACTCAGTTTAGAAGCCCAATCAAAGCTACTGCGAGTCATCCAAGAACAATCCTTCGAACGTCTCGGTGGCAGCGAAACCATTCAAGTGGATATTCGCTTAGTCGCCGCCAGTCACCACGATTTACTCAAGCGAGTCGAACAGGGATTATTTAGGATGGATCTCTATTACCGTTTGAATGTATTCCCTATTCAAGTACCACCACTGCGCGCAAGAATCGAAGATATTCCCGAACTCGTCAGCCATATTCTGCACAACTTGAATCGTAAGCTAGGTAAAAAAATTCGTGGAGTGAGCCAAAAAGGGCTACAAAAACTCATGGCTTATACTTGGCCGGGCAATGTGCGCGAACTGCAAAATATCCTCGAACGCGAAGCCATTCTATCCCAAGGAGATATTCTGCAGATCCACGCTATGCCGAGCAATAATCCCTTAGCTCAAACCCAAGGGCAAACCTTAGCAGAAGCGGAAGCGCTGCATATAGAACAAACCCTTAAGCGCTTAAACTGGCGCATATCCGGCCCACTCGGCGCAGCGAATGTCCTCGGTGTGCCCGCAAGTACACTGAGATCGCGAATGAAAAAACTGGGGATCCAGCGTCAATCGAGTGAAATCTAATTCAAAACGAGCACACTAAAAACGCGATATATCGCCAATGTGTGATATATCGTGTTCTCCATCTAGTTCCAATCAAAAAATAATTATAAATATCATGATGTTGAGCCAATTAAAACTTGGCCTAGCGCTTGCTATAGGGAGGCGAATCTTATTTAAGCCGTTAGGACCCTTTATGCCCAAGAGCGAAGTTACCCCAAATTCTCCAAGTGTAAATAAGAGTGTGGGCGCGAAACCTGCCTCAGTAGAGCTACACATTCCGGTTAAAAACCTCTCTACTGAAACCGCAGCAAAAAGCCGTCTCCCCTCTGGCAATATCCATTTTCGTGAGCAAAAAGGTGATTTTCAGCGCCTGCGAACTATGATGAATAGCCTATTGATCGTGATGTTTTTCGCCCTGCCGTTTATCTCTATTGATGGCCGCCAAGCAATACTGTTAGATATCAGCCAACAACAGTTTTTTTTCTTTGGTATCACGCTCTGGCCACAGGACTTTACCTTGCTGGCATGGATTTTTATCGCCGCCGCCTTCGGTCTGTTTTTCATTACCGTATTTTGGGGGCGTGTTTGGTGCGGTTACCTTTGCCCACAAACAGCTTGGACCTTTATCTATGTGTGGATAGAAACGCGCATCGAAGGCAGCAGTAATAAACGTAAGCAGCTCGATAAAGCCCCTTGGACTAGCAGTAAAATCGGTAAAAGAAGTGCAAAACACCTACTTTGGGGTCTAACAGCTCTGCTCACTGGCTGTGGTTTTATCGGTTATTTTATTCCCGCCCGCGAACTTTATGTGGACATCTTGACGAGTAATGCCAGCTTCTGGGTGACAAGCTGGGTGTGGTTTTTCGCCATTTGTACTTATCTCAATGCGGGCTGGATGCGCGAGCAAATGTGCTTACATTGCTGCCCCTATTCACGTTTCCAAGCTGTGATGTTCGATGCCAACACTAAAACCGTGACCTATGATGCACAGCGCGGTGAAGCCCGTGGCCCTCGCAAACGTAAACAAGAGAACAATCAAGATGACCATACTTTAGGTGACTGTGTTGACTGTAATTTGTGTGTCGAAGTTTGCCCAACAGGGATAGATATTCGTAACGGCTTGCAATATGAGTGCATCAACTGCGGCGCCTGTGTCGATGCCTGTAATGAGACTATGTTGAAGTTCGATTACAAGCAGAATCTTATCGGCTATATGAGTGAAAATGATCTTAAGGGAGTAAATTACTCCTATTGGCGCTCGCCGCGTTTCTTAGGCTACGGTGCAGCGGTCATTATCATGTTTATCGTCATAGGGTTAGACTTAAATAGCCGCAGCGAGATCCAGCTTAACGTGATCCGTGATCGCCAAAGCTTGTACCGTGAAACCTTGGATAATAAAGTTGAAAATACCTATCAGCTGAAGATCCGCAACAAGACACAAGATACTAAGCAATATCAACTCGCCGTCGACAGTGAAATGCCCTTTAGCTTGATTGCCGATCCTATTATTACCTTGGCAGCGGGTGAACAAGTCGACTATCCCGTCACTGTATTAGCCGATAAGGATGCTATCCCCTCGGGGCGCAAAATTATCCAATTCTCGGTGACGGATGTTAAACAACCAACACAACAAGTGAGCCAAGAAACCGGATTCTTCAGTCCTTAGCACTGGGCTTTTAGCGCTTAATATGAGTTACCGTAACATTGGTCATCATCAGATTAACTACCCAATCGGCGCTTGAGGAATCAACTCAAGCGCCGGTTAAAGGCAGGAATTCATCCCCAAAGACAACCATATCTTTAACGTCTCATACATCAGAATAAAACCTTAAACACCTACAAATCTGAAAATTTCCCCGTTAAACGGCGCATAGACAAAGCAAATTGAGCACATTCAATCTCAATCCTTAGAAACATAACGGTTACAAATTTTAAATTGTCTTTCCTTCAACTCTTATTTAGGTTTTGTGTTTCATTAGATAACTAAGCTTCTAAGATAACTAAGCTATAGTTAAGCACTCAGCTTTAGAGTAAAAATACTATTTGTTACATAAAGATACCGTTATTGGCATAAAGATGTTTTTCGCGATAAGCATTGACCTCTGGTGCTAACACCCTCTAATCTAAACACCTGTTTAACTCCAAAATAATAACAACTAATAAACATCATCTTTGAGGTAGTTCAGCATGGCATACGATCAAGACTCTCAACTCAAACTAAACTACTCATCACTGGTCGATCTGATCGAGAAAACCAGCTTGCGTTACGGTGATAAACCCGCCTATGCCTGTCTCGGTAAAACCAGCAGTTTTAACGAGATAGAACGCGATTCTCGTTACTTTGCCGCCTATTTACAAAATAAGACCACACTCAAACCTGGCGATCGCATCGCCATTCAATTGCCTAATATCACCCAATTTGTCATCGCGGCCTACGGCGCAATCAGGGCTGGGCTTATTTTAGTTAACACTAATCCCCTATATACCGAGCGTGAGCTCATCCATCAGTTCAATGATTCTGGTGCCAAAGCGATCGTGGTTTTATCCGATCTATTACCGACCTTAGCCAAAGTCATCGACAGCACCAAAATAGAATATGTCATTTCAACCCACCCATTAGATTTGATCGATCCGCACGTACAGCCTAAGACAGGCCTGAAGAATGTGGAGTTTTGCCAAATTTTAAAACAAGGCGCAGAACTCCCCTTTAGCCGATTTATCTCAAATCTCGACGACCTCTCGGCGTTGCAATATACGGGCGGCACCACTGGATTATCTAAAGGTGCCATGTTGACCCACGGCAATATGCTCGCTAATGCGGCGCAGGTAAAATCCCGCATCGCGAGCGTGATCACCGAAGGGGAAGATATCTTCGTTGCACCGCTACCGATTTACCATATTTATGCGTTTATGGTGAACTTAGTGCTGTATTTCGAGTGTGGCGGCTGCTCGGTATTAATTCCAAATCCACGGGATATTAGCGGCTTAATTAAGACACTCGCCAAATATCCCTTCACTGGATTTGCAGGACTCAATACTCTGTTTGTCGCCCTATGCCATCAACCTGAGTTTAAAGCACTCGACTTTAGCCATTTAAAAATCACTATCTCGGGCGGCACAGCACTGACGGCCGCGGCGGCCAACATTTGGCAACAGACGACAGGCAACATGATCAGTGAAGGTTATGGGCTATCTGAAACTTCGCCGGTGATTTCACTCAATGCACCCGGTTATCAAAAACTAGGCACAATTGGTAAACCTGTGATTGGCACTGAGGTTAAACTCTTAGATGAAAACGACATTGAAGTGCCCTTAGGTACGGCCGGAGAATTAGCCGCACGCGGCCCACAAGTCATGCGGGGATATTGGAATAATCCGCAGGAAACCGCCAATGCTATGACTCAAGATGGCTTCTTCAAAACTGGGGATATTGCCATAGCAACAGCGGAAGGTTTCCACCAAATAGTTGATCGTAAAAAAGATATGATCATAGTCTCAGGTTTTAATGTCTATCCCAACGAAGTGGAAAACGTCCTAGCGAGCCACCCTAATGTGATCGAATGCGCCGTGGTGGGAGTAAAAGATGAGCACTCGGGCGAAGCGGTTAAAGCCTTTATCGTGCTTAAGGATGATAGCCAAGATCATCAACAGGCTAAAGAGGCCATTCTAACCTATTGCCGCGAGCAGTTAACCGCCTATAAATTGCCAAAAGTGATTGAATTTATGGCGCAATTACCTAAAAGTACCGTAGGCAAAATTCTGCGCCGCGAGCTAAAAGATAAAGCTTAGAGACCGCACTTAAAGTGCCGTACTTAAAGACAAAGCTGAGTAACAGAGCTTAGCAACAAAAGCACAATAAAAGACCCAGTGACCGAGCTTAAGTGTTTAAGCTAGCAACTGGGTTTTATTTTACCTAAATGGTCTCATTCAAGGCGCTGGCATTGGCCTCTTCGGTTAACAATTGCAGACTGGCAAATTCACGATATAACGCATTGGATTGCATCAACTCTTGGTGGCGACCGCAGGCAACAATCTCACCCTTATCAAACACAAAAATCCTATCGGCATTGATTACTGTCGATAGACGGTGAGCAATAATCAAAGTCGTTTTACCCGCCATCAATACATCCAGCGCTTGCTTCACTTTCTGCTCGCTCACCGCATCTAAGGCACTGGTCGCTTCATCGAGTAGCAATATCGGTCTGTCGGCTAAAATCGCCCGCGCAATGGCAATACGTTGTTTTTGTCCACCAGAAAGCCGCACGCCACGCTCGCCTAAATAGGTTTGATAACCTTCAGTAAACTCGCTAATAAACTCGTGGGCACGTGCTGCAATACAGGCATCTATCACTTCTTGTTCGGTGGCATCGACTCGACCATAACGCACGTTTTCAAGTACGCTAGTCGCAAAAATCACCGAGTCCTGCGGCACTAGAGCAAACTGCGACCGCAACTCCTGTGGCAGAAGATTGGCAATATCAATACCTTCCAGTCGAATACTGCCAGCGCTAGGCACATAAAAGCGTTGCAACAACTGGAACAAGGTACTTTTACCTGCGCCACTTGGCCCCACTAAGGCGACCCGCTCACCCGCAGCAATGCTCATATTGAGCTGTTTTAGCACTAAGGCATCATGCTCTGGATAGGCAAAATTGAGCCCTTCAATCATTAACTCGCCACTGACCTTGGCGGGCAAACTCACAGGATGAGTTGCAACGGGAATATCCACTTGTGTTTCAGCCAGTTCGATTAAACGTTCGGCGGCGCCAGAAGCCCGCTGAATTTCGCCTATCACTTCGCTAATGGTCGCTACTGCGCCCGCGACCATAACAGCATAAAACATAAAGGCAGATAACTCACCGCCGGTCATCTTAGCCGCCATCACATCGTGGGCACCGACCCAAGTCACCATAGCGATGGCGGCGATACTTAAAAACATCACAGTCGAGATCAGCAAGGCACGATAACGGATACGGCCACTTGCCGCAGACATCACATCTTCGACGCGGCGATTGAACAAGCTACGGTCTTGATCTTCATGCCCATAGGCTTGTACCGTATGAATTTCATGAAGTGTTTCATCAACATAAGCGCCGAGATCCGCAACCCTATCTTGGCTTTCCCGTGCTAACACACGTACTTTGCGACCAAAAAAGATCACCGGCCCTAACACTAAGGGCACCGCCAACAACACCAGCAATGTCATCTTAACGCTAGTGATACCCATCATGACTAAACCACCAAGCACAGTTACGCTAGAGCGCAGCGCCATGGAAAGACTCGAACCCACCACAGTTTGTAGCAAAGTAGAATCGGCGGTAAAACGGGAGATCACTTCACCGGTGCGCACCTTAGCGTAAAAGGCGGGAGAAAGTTTAAGCAGTTGATTGTAAACAGTGAGACGAATATCGGCGCTGACCCGCTCACCAAGCCAAGTCATCAAATAGAAGCGGCAAAACACCGCTGTGCCACTGACGGCGGTAATTCCGAGCACTAACAGTATGATTTCATTCAGCCGCTGCGCATTGTCCCTTACAAAGCCTTCATCGACCATCAAGCGCACACCTTGGCCCAATGATAACCAAGCGAGCGACCCTATAATCAAGCAGATAATCGCCGCGACAACTTTCAGTTTGTAGGGTTTAAGAAAACCCATAATCCAAGGCAATACCGATCTTTGCTGCGCCGAGGTCCATTTAGCCTTTGATGCATCAGCGCTTGTTGTAGGCATGACTGGAATTAACTTTTCGGGCAATGGCTCAGCCCCCGCTTTAATGGGTTCAGATGATTTGGCTAGTTCGGCTGTCGGCTCGGTCACGGGTGGCATCCTTGAGGTAGGTAAGGCAATTCAAATATAACATCAGCATGAATGGGATCATCTGCAGCCGTTAACCGCGCAGCATTACTTAAAGCATATAAGTGAGATGCTACCTCTTGCAGTGGAATTCAAGGGCTGTGTGGTTTTACTCAAAAGAAAAGCATAAAACAAACCCGCAGCGAGTGCGGGTTTGTTTTATTACAATAGCTTGACGCGGCTTAAGCGACTTGCTTGTTTTCCGGCGTTTTTGGCGTGCCGTGGTGGCCATCGCGCTTCCAATCCACATCTAACAACTCTGCGCCGCTCAGGCTAAATGCTTGGCCAAAACCTTTGACGTAAAGACCCTGATGGGGCGCGAGCTTATATAAGTTAAAATCGGTTAACGCCGCAAGGTTATCGGACATTTCGCCAAAACGTGCCGATAACACACCAACACCTTTGCTGAAGGCGGGCGTATCGCGGGGCACTGCCTCGGCAATCGCATCGAAGGTTAAACGCTTGCGGGCAAAAACCGATTTGGCCGCAGTTTCGTCTTCAACTAACATCACAGAGATCTTAGATGAGTGCTTTAAATTATGACCGTGACGGGCTAAGTCACTCACCAAAATATAAAAACCATCATCAGCCAGAGCAAAGGGCGCATAGCTCGCATTCGGCTGGCCATCTGTGCCAATGGTGGCCAGTTGCAAGGTCTCGCGCTGCTGTTTAAAGGCTTCGATTTCGGGTAAGAGTTTGTCTCTTAAACGTTGTTCTTGTTCGGTAATTTCAGGTTTCATTTACTGTTTTCCTTAATACTTTTGTTAATGCTCAATTCAGAGGTGTGATTGCACCGAGGCAAAGGCAGTCGCGAGCGCTTTAAATTGGCGAACTTGCTCAGGAAACAGTGCTCTTTGTTTATCACGGCCTAAATACACTTTGAACACTACCTCACCTTCACTGCCGAAAAAGTTAATCGAATGGCTCTCGCTGCCTCTAAAAGGTCTGCTGATCAAGGCGATACCACTCATGTCATCTAATTTGAGATGACCATGCAAACCGTCCCCCTTGCTGTAGAGGTTGTAATAACCGTGGGCGTATTTTCCCTCGGGGAAATCCCCTTTAAATTCAAATACGCTGCCAGATAACATCACAATAGTGGTTAACTTTCCCCATTTGGGTAAGGCTTGCAGTAAGGTATCGAGCTGAGTTAACGGAACAAACACCACTTGTTCGGGCGGCAGCGCTGCAACCACTTCAAGCTCGGCAATGCCTAATTCACTGGCGAGCTGTGCTGGCATTAAATCAGCTTGTTGTTCAAATCGTTGTCGCAATTGCGCCTGTAGCTCACTTAGCTGACGTTGCTCAGAGCTTAAATCTGGCGCGACATCGAGCTCGGTATCGAGTGTCATCTTCATTTTACTGTCTCCAGCGGTAGTGACTATTGAGTGGCTTAGAACATATATCGCGCCGATAACTTCATATTACGACCCGGTTGATACAAGGTTTGCCACGCTTGTTGATACTTCTCATCACCGATATTTTCGATTGCGAAATCCACTCTCACACCCGCCATCGCGCCCATAGTCGGCTCCCACGCAACATACACATCCCATAGGGTGTAATCGTCGTATTTCGCCACTTTAAAGCCGTCAGGCGTATTCGACTGAGTCGCCACATAAGTGACGCGAGTGCCGAGTTTCATGTCACCTTCCATAATGCCTTGGGATAAATCGACATTGAACTTATTGGCGGGTATACCTTCTATATCATCGCCCGTTTGACGATCTTCGCCATGGGTTTGGCCGTAATTCATCGCTAAGCGAGTTTGGCCAATACGGTAACGACCGCTAATTTCAAAACCTGTTAAACGTGCATCTTCAACGTTATTCCATGAGGTCGTTTGCTCGAATCCAGGAATGCCACGCCAAGGATTAGATACTTGCTGCACGATAAAATCGTCCACATCGTTACGGAAAACGTTAAACGTTAGCGCCAGTTCATCATCACCCGCTAACTCACTGAAACGTAAGTCCGCTTTAATTTCTTTATTGCGCGCAGTCTCTGCTTTTAGATCCGAATTCACCGCGAAGGTGTTACATAAACCTTGGGGTAAAAATCCGGGGATTGGCGGGATGCAATAGTGGGTGCCGCTGGAGAACATTTCCTCTACCGTAGGTGCGCGGAAGGCTTGATCGTAACGGGCACTTAAGGTCAACCAAGGCTGAGTCTGCCACACCAAGCCAAGCGATGGTGATAACTCATTGTCATCTGAGGATAAGTTGAGATTATGGCTGTCATTTTTAAAGCTGTCATAACGCAGACCCGCATCAAGATTTAACGTCTTAGTCAGCTCGATATCCGCACGCGTAAAAGCGCCCCATACTGTGGTTTCGCCATCGATATTCTCTGGACGCTGGCCCACTTGGCCCGAATCATCACGCGTCGTTTCTATGGTATCGCGAAAACCATCGACCCCGTAGGTCAACAGAGTATTGCCTAAACGCGAACTGTTATTAAGGTTAATCCCCACAGTGCGGAACTCAGTACTGTCTTGCTGACCTTTCGTAATACGGTCTTCATCGTAGTCGGTACTGTTCCAATACACTTGCATCTTAGTATCCAGATACGGGTTATTAGCAGGATTGAGACTGTAGTTTAGGGTGAGGTTTTGATCGTCAGTCTTGCGGCGCACCAAAGGCACTGAACTACTCACAGCAGCAGAAGTATTGCTCGGTACTAATTCATTGTTTTTGCTGGCTCTTGCAGATAACTCTAACCGTGATGCCTCGTCGGCTTGCCAACCGAATTTAGCTAAACCACTGCTGCCTTGGGATGCACTGTTGTTTAGAGTTTCATCATTACCGGTTTTTATATTGTTTGAATCGTAATAGGAACCATTGAGTAACCAATCGATGCTGTCTTGTTGACCATAGATAGCACCACTGGTTTTAGTGCGGGAGCCATTGGTCTCATAACCTTGTTTGAAATAGCCACCAAAGGTCTCATCTTGCGCTAAAAAATCTTGTGCCGACTTAGTATTCTGCGCTACGACGCCACCGAGGGCACCACTGCCCCACAAGCTACTGGCAGGGCCGCGCAGCACTTCGATGGATTTGAGCAACTCTGGGTCCATAAAGTAGGTACCTCTGTGACCAGAGCTGGTATTTTGTCTTGCACCGTCAATTGTTTGCAACACACGATCGCCACTTAAACCACGGATTTCAACCCCTTGAGATGAAGCTCTTGGGCCATTAGTCAACGTAATATTCGCCTCATTTTTAAGGGCATTAGCAACTGATGATGCTTGGGCGACCGTAAGTTGCTCTTCATCCACCACTGCCACGCTACGGCTGGTTTCGGAGGCTTTTTCACTGATGCGTGTTGCACTCACCAATACTTCATCAAATTCAGTCGTGACCAGTTTTTTATTCGCATCCTGTTGAACAACGGGCTTAACACTTTCCTCTGCCGCTAACGTAAAACTTAGGGCCGTACCACTCAGTGCTATCGCCATGGCGATCACTAACGGCTTTTTTTTCATCTCTTCATCCTCAAGTGATATTCAGGTGTTTCCGTGCAATTTAATACTGAGCCTAGACTCTCTTTCCTGACGCCAATCCTTTCGAGATTGAGTCTGTTACAGATGTTCCATTCCAGATTTGGCTCTTTCGAGATTGAGCCCCTTCCAGATCGAGCCCAAGGCAATCAGTACCCATAAAGTAGGATAAATTGTCGGTTTAGCTGCTTTTTTAAGCGCTCATTCGAGCTATTGCAGGCACTCTACCTGAGATAATAAAATGGATCAAATGCAAATCATTATCATTTGCGATCTTGTTTATATTGAGATATCTTAATTAGGAAAATGGCTTTCATTGGAAAAAGAGGTTGCTGTGACACCAAAACGATATCTTGCCTTTGGCGCGTTAACGGTTGCCATCCAGACGGGTGTTATCGCCTCACAACCCGCTATGACTATGCAGCCAAGCGCCCAATCATCGAGCGTAAATCAAGCATCGCTCACTCCCAGCGCGAATACTGTCACCCTTAATTTTTCTACCGCGACTAGCGCTACAAGCAACACGATTGCAGAGCCCATCAAGCAAATAGACGCCAAAGTAGCCACTGTGAACAGTACAGTGCAAAAAAACAGTGCAGCGCAAAAAGTATCAACTGTAGGATCTGTCGATAAGGCGGTTATCCCGAAAACTAAAGCTGATCAACGAATTGACCGCCAACTCGCCAAAAAATCTTCAGCAACAAAACCCACGGCTAACAATCATCCGGATACTGATCCTTTAACGACGAACGCTTTAGAACCAAGTGCTTTAGCACATAAGCGACTTGAACAAGTTGAACAACAAACAGAACCAAAAACAGCACAAATGGATTTAATCGCTAACGCAGCCAAAGTTGATGCAAAAGCGACCCCAAATGTAGCCAGTGCAACAACTGACAGTGCCCAAACTAACATAGTGGAATTAGCCAAACCGCTGTTCGCTGCAGCACCACCGCAACCGACTTATCCAAAGATAGCGCGTAAAAAAGGGCTAGAAGGCACCGCAACCATAGAAGTGATGTTTAACGAACTTGGTGAGCAACTGGCACTGACGTTAGTAAAAAGCTCAGGGTTCAGTCTGTTAGATCAAGCCGCGTTAGATGCAGTTGAAAACTGGCAATTTGCGGCGCCAGCGCAAAGGCTAGCGAGTCATTATAAGGTCAGAGTGCCTATTCGCTTCGCGCTCAACTAACAGGCCCAATGTTGCCACTGAAAAGTTAGCTCGTGGGAAGTTAGCTCGTGGAGTATTAGCCACCGCACAACTAGCCTGATTTTTGTTTTACTAACTTACATATAAAACTACTTTTTCAATCGATTGGAGAGGCTTAATGCCCGTAACTGATTTTTCAACCCTACAGACTCAGCTTGGCGTGCTCACTTGGCCCTTGTTGTTATGTGCTTTTTTAGCTTTGATGATCTGCCTTGAACGTAGCGCCTTGTTTTTGCATCAAACTCTGCTGTCAATCTGGCCCCAAAAACAGGCCTGGGTAAAAGCATTGCGTCAATCAAGCTCAGCGGCGACCACTGAAAACGTCAGCGCCCTGCTAGCGCAAACCAGCGCACAGCAAGATTTACTCGCCCGTGGCGCGACCTTGTTACTCAAACAAGTCCACCAGCCAAAAGTGCTAAGGGAAGAATTACTCAGTCTGTGGCTCAATAAGCAACAACGCGACTTGCAAGCCGGACTCAAGGTTTTACAAGTGATTGGCATCATTAGTCCACTGCTCGGTCTGCTCGGCACAGTATTAGGACTCATCGAAATGTTTGCCCAACTCGGGCAATCACAAGGCCCCGTCACGCCAGCACAACTCAGTGCTGGACTGGGCCTTGCGATGAACACCACAGCTGCCGGACTCATGATCGCCGTGCCCGCCATTACCGCCGCCCATCTTTTTGGGATCTGGGCTCAAGGTCAATGCCTGCGCGCTGGGCATGTGCTCAATCAACTCAATCTCTGGTTAGCGGGTATCGAAGATATTTCAATTGATGCCAATCATTACCAAGCATTCACCCGAGTCAGTAAAACCAGCGTCGAGCAAAAATTAGCATCCAAGCCCCATTCTCAAATTGAGCCACAGACATGATAAGTGCAGAGAAACCATTCTTATCGCAGGCTGGCATTGCTTCGCCTGAGCAACTTCCGAGCCTAGATTTAACAGCGTTAATCGACATTATTTTTATCGTGCTGGTGTTTTTACTGCTGACGGCAAATAGCCAATTATTGAGTTTGCCGGTAGATGTGCCACAAAGCCCAAGCTCGGCAATCACGGCAATCGACAACAAACAAACAATTGCCATCAATATCATGGCAACAGCGCCTTATTGGGCTATTGATGGCAAAGAGTTTGATGACTTAGCCACTTTTACCACTGCATTTACTGCACATTTTCAGACTATGCCGAAGGCGACGGTTGTCATTGCCGCCGACAAAGCCGCGCCAGTGGAACCTTTGATGCAACTGCTGGCACTGTTACAGACGCAGTCCATCAGTCAGACCCAAATTTTGATGGAGCATTAGCGTATCCGAACCCGCCATTTAAACGAGAAAGCAAAAGTCTGACATCAAAAACGGCATCTAAGCCTGTCGCGAACAAGTTGTATTAGGAGTTTAACCATGTTGTTTCAAGCAACTAAAATACCAGTAAAAAAAGGTTCCAGTGCTCAGCGTTATCAACATAAGCGCACATATAAGACATTAAAAAATTTGATGTTTTTCACATCAGCACTTACGGCCTTACTATCCTCAAGCGTTTTTAGCGCTGAACTGAGTGCCGAGCCAGAGATAAGACTCGTGAGTGCGGGTACAGGAGTCACAGAGCTCGTGCTCGCCCTCGATGCAGGCAATGAGCTAGTCGCCATCGACTCCACCAGCTATGTGCCTGAAAGTTTGAGCCATGTGGCTAAGCTTGGTTATCACAGAATGCTCTCCGCCGAAGGCATTATTGCCCTCTCCCCAACGCTGGTTGTCGGTTCAGATGTGATGGGACCAGAAACCACACTTAAGGTATTAAAACAGGCGAATATCCAAGTCGTGCAATTACCCGCAACAAATGATGAACCACAACTGATGAACAATGTGGATACCTTAGGTCACTTACTCAATCGCCAAGAACATGCGGTTAAATTAAAACAAGATTTACATCAACAACTGCAAAGCTTAGCGGGTAAAAAACAACAAGTGCGCGATGCGGGCTCTCAGCCAAAAATTCTCTTCATGCTGTTACAAGAAGGCCGCGGTGCACGGGTTGGCGGTAAAGGCACAGCCGCAGATACTATTATCGAGCTGTCTGGGGCACAAAATATCGCCGAGTTTGATGGCTACAAAAGCATGTCTCAAGAAGGGATTCTGTCCTTGCAGCCCGACATTATTTTGCTGTCAAAGCGTAGCGATAAACCCACAGATCAAACTAATGCACAAATTGCTCAAGAACTGTTGAAAGAGATGCCACTACTCGCCCATACCCCAGCAGGTGAAAACGGCCATATTCAAACACTGGCACCGCAAGCCCTTCTCGGTGGTTTAGGCATCAGTGCCATAAGCGCCGCGGATACGCTCGCCAGCACATTGCTCAAGCAAAACCATTAACAGACGCAGCGATGAGCACAGTTAGCACTAATTAGCCCCAGATAAAAATAGAAAGGATATTTGAGATGTTCCTCAACCGCTGGCTCTGGCCGAGTCTAGTCACACTGTTAGCCCTCAGCGGCTTACTCTCGGTCAGCACTGGCCCCGTTAGCATCAGCTTTATCGACGCCCTAAATGCAGTGTTCAATTGGGCTACCCAGCAAAATATCGGCAATATTGCGCCCCACGAGCAACTGGTAATCAACAATGTGCGCTTACCACGGACATTACTGGCGTTAGCAGTAGGCGCTACGCTCGCACAGTGCGGCGCGGTAATGCAGGGGCTTTTTCGCAATCCCTTAGCGGATCCCGGTATTATCGGAGTGTCATCCGGCGCTGCACTTGGCGCAGCCATCTGTATCGTGCTGCTACCCAACGCGAATCCGTTGATGATCCCCATCAGTGCGTTTGCATCGGGATTAGTGACCACCCTTATCGTCTACCGACTCGCCAGCAGCCCAACAGGTACATCGGTCGTATTATTACTTTTGTCGGGTGTTGCCATAGCTGCGCTGGCAGGCGCAGGAATAGGTGTTCTCACATATCTTGCCAACGACATGGCGCTACGTGACTTAACCCTATGGCAAATGGGATCGATTGCAGGTGCGCAGTGGCTATATGTCAGCCTTTGTCTTGTGACCTTAGCGCTACTGAGTTGGCGATTTCACCAAGATGCGGCGGCACTCAATGCCTTGCTGCTTGGCGAATCCGAAGCACGCCACTTAGGGATAGATGTCGATAGGCTCAAACTTAGGCTTATTTTGCTTTGCGCCTTAGGGGTTGGCGTAAGTGTAGCTGCAACAGGAATTATCGGCTTTATCGGCCTCGTCGTGCCGCATTTAGTGCGCATGATGTTAGGGCCAGATCATCGCCAACTGCTGCCCATCAGCGCACTTTTAGGTGCAGCCCTATTGGCATTGGCCGATATCGGCGCGCGCGCTTTTTTACCGCCTGCCGAGTTACCCGTTGGACTCGTCACCGCGCTCATCGGTGCGCCTTTCTTCATCTTTTTACTACTGCAACAGCGCAGTAAGCTAATCTAAGCGAGTTTTTATGGCTGCAACATCCTTTGCAAATCAACCATCACAATCGACAACTTATTCAGCTAAGGCGCAATTTGATCGCACCGAGCTCAGCATTTGTCAGCTCGATGTCAGCATCGGTCCAAAAACCGTGCTCAGTGATATTAATGTACAGTTTCAATCGGGTGCGGTAACCGCCCTACTCGGCCCAAATGGTGCGGGTAAATCCACCCTGCTTAAAGCCCTTTGCCAAGAAATCAGCACACCAAGGCAAAGTATACGACTAGGCCATAGCCAGCTGGCGGATTGGCCTAGGAGCGAGCTGGCAAAATCCTTAGCTGTACTGCCGCAACACGCCAGCCTCACCTTTCCTTTCACTGTGTCAGAAGTCGTAGCAATGGGCTTATATCCCTTAACCATCAGTAAGATAGAAGGTGATGCGTTAGTTACCGAGCAACTGGCGCAAGTGGGCTTAACCCATCTGGCTAAGCGCAGCTATCCAACCCTCTCTGGCGGCGAGAAACAGCGAGTCCAACTCGCCAGAGTCTTAACTCAACTCAGGCAATCGCCGTTTCCGCCCGTACTATTACTGGATGAACCAACATCGGCGTTAGATCTTGCCCAGCAGCACAGAGTACTTGAATTAGCCCAAAACTTAGCTCACCAACAAGGCTACACTGTAATAGTGGTACTGCATGACTTAAACCAAGCCGCGCGCTATAGCGATCAATTAATTGTGTTAAAACAAGGGCGAATCGTCAGTGAAGGCACGCCATCCGATGCTTTGTCGGTTGATACCATTAGGGAAGTATGGGACTACGAGCCTGTATATATCCCCGCCCCACAGGGTGGACATCCACTGATTTTTTAATGGAAAGAAGATATTCATCTTACGTTTTTGAGGTCTAATGTGGGTATAATCGCTGCGTTTACACTTTAGCTATCACCTTTTAGCCACAGCCGCATTAATTTAGGCAGAGCCCAGATGAAACCCACTATCTCGACAGAAACTCAACAAGAAGCACTGGTCGCAGCCAAAGCCACCAAAAAGCCGGGCCAAACCAAAGAGCAAACTAAACTCATTGCCCAAGGGATAGAAAAAGGCATAGCTGAATATAAAAAGCTGCAAAAAGCCAAAGCTCGCGAACGGGATAAAGCACGTAAACAACAGTTGAGAGCAAAATCTCGCACAGTTAATGACACTGATGAACTAGAGGATTCAGACGCATTATTCGAATCTCAACGTCAGTTCACCACCGCGACTTGGATTGCCATAACGCTTTTACTATTAAGTTGGGTAGGGTTTGCCGCATATATCTTTGCAGATTAAAGGCTATGATTTATATATAAAAATTAAAAAATCCATATATCACTTGTTAGGCAATATCCTCTAATACCTTACACACATCATTAATTGAAAAAATATTACCGTTAAGGCTTGCTCGGTCTTTTGATATATTCAGAACGAGCCTAAATACATTGTTCGCATCAGGATAACGGGCAAGCTTTAAAATGATGTCATCACCACTTTCTTCTGCAGACCGAAAATCCCAGCCCTTCCCTGATAAATCAAAAAGCACTTCCGCCGTTTCAGTATTGATTAACACTGGCGCATAAACCCAATGCGACATTCGCATCTCACTGGGGTTGATATCCAGTGTTAACTTACCATTTTGAAAAAACAACTTAGTGTCCATAAACAGTCCCTGAGTAACAAGTATCACAAGCGATAGGCCGATAGCTTGTATATTGAACCCCATATCCATTTATTGTCCATACCACATCACTTCTAACACGAACCGTTTACGCTCATTACATCAGGCAAAACCGTTAAATACTTAAGCGAAAAAAAGACAAAAAAAAGCCTGCTCAATGAGCAGGCAAAGACATATTTCAAGCGTCCCTTTCGGGGAAGTACATTACCGCGCTAGCGGGAAAAACCTGGCATATCCATGCAAAAACATCAATATGCTACTTGAGTCTAAACACGCCAAAAAAGGCGATACAAAGGTTGATGGATGATGGAAACTAAAACTTTAAGGAGGGTTAGGCCTTAAAGCTCATGGCGAATAAACCGCCACGCAAAACATCAGTGTTAAACCAAGTGTTTTGCCAATAAATATGGTTGTTGCCTGTATAAGACATAGTCAATACTCCTAAATTAGTTGTGATTAAGTACTCTAGTGAAGCTTGGCTCGGTTCCTTGGAACTAGAGATTCTCATATCCGTTGAGACGACTTGTCACTCAGGTCCTTGGAGAAAAATATCCATCCTGGATAGACTAGAGAGGAAAGGCGTAGTGCCTAATCCACGAAAGTAATTATATGTATTTGTAGTTTTATTACAACCTTTATTTGTATTTTTTTTGATTAAGGCTTTTTAATGTAATTAAATTACACAATTATAGTGAGGTTAATGGCGATCTGTTTCACAGAAAAACAGAAATAACCCTGTAAATATCTAATAAATAAGATATTACAGAATTATTTCTATTTGTTACCACAAATCGTTAGCGATTGATCAGATATTGATACAAGCCCACCAGCGGACTCGCTGTGGGTTTGCCGTAGAGCGGATCACCTTCTGTTGCACTTCCTGCAATATCTAAGTGTGTGTAAGCCAAGGGAATAGGGGCATTAACCCCATGATCAAATAGTCCAGAGGCTTTCAGTAAAAACGCCGCGGGATATTGATGTCCACGGGCGGTAATCGATGATGGTGCATTATTGGAAGATAATATTTCAGCAGCGCCTGACACATCGCGGATCTTAGCGAAGTCTTCAGGGCGTAATGTAGACACTTCAAAGGGTTCACCCCATTGAGTCGCCTGCTGTTGTAAAGTGACAGCGCATTGCTGTGAACTCGCCACTGAGTTTTCAACCGCCGCAGGATAACTGCCATAACAACGTACGACATGACCTGTGAGTGTTGCTACCGAAAACATCTCAGGCTTCACCGCCGACACGGCTTTGATACGTAAATGGCTCAGTAAATCCGCCAGCACTAAGCGCCCTTCAGCATCCGTATTACCAATTCGTACCCGCACACCCGCATGGCTCGTAATAATTTCATCGGTCACGAAGGCTTCGCTGCCTATGCTGTTACGCACTAAACCTAACTCGGCAATGACTCGAATACCTTTAGGCTTTAGCATTGACAGAGTTTTAAATAAACCCGCCACGGCAGAAGCGCCGCCTTTATCACGACTCATACCCGCCATAGCGCCGCCGACTTTCAGATCGGCGCCGCCGGTATCGTAAATCACGCCCTTACCCGCAAACAGGAAAGTGCGAGTCACTTGACCCTCAGGCAGATACTCTAGCTTCACCACGCGAGGCTGATGACGACCGACGGCAAAAGAAGAACGCGCCACAGCACTGAGCAGCGGATAATCACGCTCTAAAATATCTCTGTCTTCTACCACTGCGGTTTTGATCACGCTGCCCGCAAACGATTGTAAACAATAGTCCGCAAAGGCTTTAGCCGACATGCGCTCAGGTTCAGTACCACACAAATCCCGCGCTAATAGGCGGCCAGCTTCTAAGGCATTGAGCAAATTGCTGTTATGGGTTGATGAAGATAATAACCCTATGGCCTCAAATGCAGGTGTTAAGCCCGTCGCTTCACGCAGCTCTAAGGTTTGCCACAGTTCTTGACCGCAGGCTAATGCTGCAACTTCAGAGGCAAAACTAAAACGTGAGTCCTTCGATGGCACTACATATAACAATGGACGTTTTGCGCCTGCGTCTTTTGCAATGGCAATCGCCGCCCTTGCAGCATTGGCATAGACTCGCACGTCCACATACTCGTCATTCACTTGGGTGACAGGGGCAATGATCAAACGCCCTCCCGCAAGCCCTGGGGCAAACAGTAATGTCGGGCTCTTACCCACGCGCTTATCCACGTGGGCACCGTGCTGAGCCAATAAACCTATCTCATCAAAACCGATAGAATCCAGATCGGGCGTCACCACCACAACCGCATCCCAGCCTTCACCATCAAAAATAGCATTTTCTGCTTTTACATCAACGAAGTTAACTTGAAACATGACCCATCCTTTTTCATTATTGTGCCTGCATTATTCCCGCTCTATCGCTTAATTACCAATCTAAAAGTGGTACCGACACTCCCAGAAAAAATCGAACTGGAAACTTTGGCTGCCAGCTCACCAAAAGCCTGTGACGCTGAGATTATTTGGCTGCACAGAATGTGGTAGAATGGCCGCAAATTTGCCCTATACCCACAAGACCTTATGAGGGACACTCAAGTGACAGCCTTAAGTCAGTTATATCCGCAGCCATTATGGCAATGGTTCGAACAAATTTGTGCGATTCCCCATCCATCTAAGCATGAGCAAGCCTTAAGCCAGCACATTCAAGCGTGGGCTAAAAGCAAACAACTTGCCGTCGTTGAGGATGCCGTTGGCAACTTGATCATCCGTAAACCTGCGACGCCGGGTATGGAAGATCGTAAAATCGTGGTTATTCAAGCCCATATCGATATGGTGCCACAAAAAAATGCCGATAAAGTGCATGATTTTACTAAAGATCCTATCGAAGCTTATGTCGATGGCGATTGGGTTAAAGCCAAGGGTACAACCTTAGGTTCAGATAACGGTATTGGCATGGCATCGGCTTTAGCCATTTTAGGCTCTGATGATATCAAGCACGGCCCATTAGAAGTGCTGCTGACGATAGATGAAGAAGCGGGCATGACAGGCGCCTTCGGTTTACAGGCTGGCATGTTAGACGCAGACATTCTGATCAATACTGACTCAGAGCAAGAAGGTGAAATCTACATGGGCTGCGCCGGCGGTGTCGATGCTCAAATCACCCTGCCTATGGTGTGGCAAGCGTCTGAGCAAAGTTACTCAGCCTTTAGCCTGCACTTATCAGGCTTAAAAGGGGGTCACTCTGGGGTGAACATTCACTTAGGTCGCGGCAACGCCAACAAGTTATTGGCGCGTTTCCTCTTTGAAAACGCAGATGATTTAACGTTGGAGTTGACCCAATTTAGCGGCGGTTCACTGCGTAATGCGATTCCACGGGAAGCCAACATCAGCTTTATGTTGCCAGAAGAAAACGTCAGCGCCTTAAACGAAAAAGTCGCTGAGTTTGAAGCGCTTATCCGCACCGAACTCGCCATTGCCGATCCCGATATGCGTTTAGTGTTAAACACTATCCCAACGCCAAAACGTGTGATGAGCGAAAACAGCCAAAATACCCTGATCGATTTGCTGCATGTGTGCCCGAACGGCGTGATCCGCATGAGTGATGAAGTCGAAGGTGTGACTGAAACCTCGCTCAACGTTGGCGTTATCAGCACTAACGATGAAGAAGTCACTATCCTGTGCCTTATCCGCTCGCTGATCGATTCTGGCCGTACTCAAGTCGAAGGCATGTTAACTGCGCTGACCAACTTAGCCGGAGCCGATATCGATTTAAGCGGTGCTTACCCAGGCTGGAAGCCAGATAACAACTCACCTGTAATGGCAATAGTGCGCGAAACCTATCAAGACATTTACCACAAAGAGCCAGTGATCATGGTGATCCATGCAGGTCTCGAGTGTGGCCTATTCAAGAAACCCTATCCAGACATGGACATGGTCTCGATTGGTCCCACCATTCGATATCCACACGGTCCAGACGAAATGGTAAACATCACCACAGTCGGCCAATATTGGACCTTATTATTAGCCGTACTCGAGCGTATTCCAGTCAAGGCTTAATATTCTAACCTTACCCTAGCTCACTCAATTCAAGGCCATATCTGCTCAAGTCAGATGTGGCCTTATTTTTTACCGCGGATTCTATTTGTGTAGAAATGCCATCGATAAAATTTTTATGAAAGAACTGAATAACTTGAATTTTCTACTATAGTTGTTCTGTCTGACCCTAACGTATTTTTGCTTATCGCGCTTTTAGAGATAACCGCTTTCCCCTTCAATACTGTGACCTTAAGGAATAGAGATCATGAAATTTGGTAAAATCTTGTCAGCCGCTGCACTACTGCTCAGCAGTAACCTCAGTTTCGCCGAAGAAGTCCCCAAAGCCGTTATAGACCTAGCCGATTCACTGATGCCATTAGGCAGAGAAGTGGTACTGGTGAATGCTGTTAAAGCGCAAAATGCCCAAGGCAAAAGCTTAGATTCAATCAAAACATTAGATGAAAAATGGATTGCCACCGCAGGTATTGATGACTTTATGTCATCCCTGATGAACAACGAAGCGGCCAAGTTTCTCACGACCTTCGAAGCCAGCAAACCTTACTACCAAGAAATTTTCCTCATGGACAATCAAGGCGCGAACGTCGCCATGATCAGTAAAACTTCAGATTATTGGCAGGGTGATGAGGATAAATGGCAAAAATCATTCGCCAATGGCAAAGGCGATAAACACATAGGTCCGGTCAAATTTGACGAGAGCTCCCAAGCCTATCTAGTACAAATTTCTATTCCAGTGATGGATGGCGATGCTGCAATTGGTGCTATCACGATTGGGATCAACCTAGATCAATTTGGACTCTAATTACCAGAGAACGCCAGTGATGGGCTGCATCCTCTTACCACAGAGGTTATTGCGGCTCTCACCTTTTCAGTGCATCAATCAAGGAGGGCGTGACTATGGAATGGTATAAAGATCTATCCGTTAATCAGAAACTGACTTATCCGAGTCTGCTACTCGCTGGCGTAGTCATCTTCGCCTCTTCAACTGGTATTTTAGGACTCAAAGCCTTAAATCACAGCGCGAATACACTCGCGCTTGAATACTTACCTAGCCAATCTGAACTCCTACAGGCCGATAAAGAGCTTTATCAAGCTCAAGTGGCCGAGCGCAGCCTGATGTTTGTTAACGTGGGCACAGACTCTTACAACGACCTTTTAAAGCAGCACACTAATAGTATCTCTCTGGTTAAAGAACATATTGATAAGTTTGCCGATGTGACCACAAGTCCCCTCGCTAAAGATAAGCTCAATGAATTAAATCACAGTTTCGATAATTGGCGAGCGACAACCACAGAAATCAGTAATCAACGCACCCAAAATGGCCGTAACGGTAGAACGACGGCGATTGATCTTAGTTTCGGTCAAGCAGCAACGCAATTCGAGCAACTACACCAGAACATTAATCATTTAATCAATGATTTAAATAGTAATACTACCGCAGCGATAGCCCAAGTAGATGATGATGCCAATCATGGACAACAGATGCAGTTAATTGCCTTAGCCATCAGTCTCTTGATCTGCATACTCTTTATCGTTGCACTGCCTAAACTCATCAGCAAACCGCTGGCGGTTTTACTCGCAAAAATCCACGACATTACCGATGGTGATGGCGATTTGACCGAACGAGTCCACTTAACCTCTAAAGACGAGCTTGGTGATCTCGCCAAGGCATTCAATCATTTTCTCGATAACTTACACGGTATTATCTCGCAATTTAAACAGTCTACATCAGAGCTCAACACCGCTGCCGAAGGTCTAGCCAAAACCAGCGCATCAGCAAAACATAACTTGATGGATCAACAAGCTGCCACCCACAGAATCGCCGATGCCAGCGATCATATTGCCGCATCCGTGCAAGAAGTATCAGTCAGTGCCAGTCATGCCGCCGATGCCGCTAAACAAGCCGACGTATTTACCGCCGACGGTCAGGCAAGAGTGAAAAAAACCATCAATGTGATTCGTGAACTTGCGGGAGATGTAGGCACGGCAGAAATGCAGATCAATAAACTCGAACAGGAAGGCCAACATATTGGCCGCGTGCTTGAGGTGATTCAAGCCATTGCCGAACAGACGAATCTATTAGCCCTTAATGCTGCAATTGAAGCGGCGCGCGCGGGCGAACAAGGACGCGGCTTTGCAGTGGTTGCCGATGAAGTGCGCTCCCTTGCCTCTAAGACTCACCAATCAACCGAAGAAATTAAATTGATGATCGCCAATGTGCAAAATGGCACTCAAAGCGCTGTGGCAGCGATTAATATCGGTAATGAAAAGGCTATCTCAAGCGTAGAAGCCGCCAGTAATGCCGGTGAAGCCTTAGCGCATATTGCAGAAATGGTGAGCCAAATTAGTGAGATGAACAATCAAATCGCCCTCGCAGCCAAAGCGCAAACCACTATGGTCAATGAGAGCCATCAAAATATTCAACACATTGCCGAACAGTCGGAGGAGAGTCTACGAACCACTGATGAAATCTACGCAGCAAGCGTACAACTCTCGTCAATGGCGAGTAATCTCACTGCGCTGGTCAGCCGCTTTAAACTGTAATTTGTTGAGAGTGAAAGCTTTTATATAAGTTACCTTTTGTAAATCAGTGATGTTTGAAAGGTCCCCTCAAACGAATAAGGGAGCATAAACCTGTCGCAGTGATTATCTGAATTCAGGTGCTCCCTTATATTTAAACAGCAAAGCTAGCACCGATTAGCAGCGCTTAACCACTAAGCCTCTTGCCGCGCGTAGGTTGACTAACATAGGTAACATCAACGCAAGGATCACTATCAGCATCCCTACCAACTGAATTTCCGTCACCGCCTGCCCCATGGCTAACGCCGTTAATGCTGCAAAAACGGGCACGAGATTAAAAAAAATCGATGCCTTAGCGGGGCCAAGCGCCTTAACACCGTTAATCCAAAACAGATAACCGAGCACAGTGGCGAACAAACCTATGTAGAGCACGCTAGAAAAAGCCGTTGCCGACAGTTCCATCAACTCCAGCCAAGGGTGAAATTCACCTCGGCCAAGCCCAACCACGGACATAGACACACTGGCAGCTATCATACTCAGCAAGGTAAAGGGCAACACAGGCAACCAATGGCCGACCCGTTGCGAACAAATGGTATAACCACTCCACGCCAACATGCCGGCGGCAATCATCACATCACCTTGGTTAAAACTAAAGTTGAGCAACTGCTGCACACTACCGTTGGTGATCACTAGCAGTACGCCCGCCAATCCCCCCACTAAGCTAAACACTTGTTGTCTGCTGAGCCATTCACGCTGTAATAGCGCATTGACGATTGAAGTCACCAGCGGGCTGAGCGCCATAATCAAGGCACCATTGGCAGCAGAGGTATGCTGCAGGCCATTAAATAACGCCAGATTTAAGCCGCCTACACCAATCACACCCACTAACGCTATGACAATATATTGCACCAAACTCAATTTGGGCCAAGCCTGACGAGTAAAAACGATATATAACGCTAGAGTCACAGCCGCAATGGTAAAACGCCAGAAGACGAGGGACTCTCCTGACATCTCCTCCAGCACTCGCTTAGCAATCGGAAACACACTGCCCCAGCTAAAAACGCAAATCAGTAGACAAACGAATGTCATGTAAGGTGTATGGGATTTCATATCGGCCTCTAGGGAGGTAATTGGGATTGAGCTTAGTTTATAAGTTTCATATATTATTAAAACCAACAAGATTGAGAGCTTAAATTCCAAATATGAAACTTAATTATTCCTTAGACGATATGCGCTTATTTTGGGTGGTGGCACAGCAAGGGAGTTTTAAGCTCGCGGCGCAGCACTTAGGCATTCCACCTTCAACCTTAAGCCGTCGAATCAATCTGTTAGAACAATCCTTAGGTCTGCGTTTACTGCACAGAGACGCCCATAGAGTCAACCTTACCGCCACAGGTCAGCGGTATCTCGAACGCTGCGGCCCGCTATTTATCGAGTTAAACCAGGTATCTGGTGAGTTGCATGCGGATAAACATCAAGCGGTTGGCAAATTGCGGATCTCGGCGCCCATCAATACAACCTATCGCTGGCTGGGTGAATCACTCAACGCCTTCCAACGGCATTATCCCAATATTGATATCGATTTAAGTCTGTCGAACATGAATATCGATGTCAGTGAAAACGCCATCGATATCGCCTTTCGAGTGGGCGAACCTAAAGATCCCGATTGGATTGCAAGGCCACTTACCACAATTAGCTTTGTACTTTGCGCCAGCACATCGGCAACGCAGTGGCATGCGCTGCAATCCATTGAAGCGCTGGATCAGCATCCGGTTATCATCGCCAAGCCCACAAAAACGTGGCGTTTACAGCACAATAGCACAGGGCAAAATGTCGAGTTTGAACCAAGGGGGAATATCAAACTAGCCGTCGATGATATGGCGATTGCCTGTCAGGCCGTGGTGGCGGGGCTTGGGATTGGACTCATACCCATCAGCATGGCGAGTGAACAGATACGAAGTGGCAAACTCATTCAAATACTGCCCGAGTGGCAAGGTATTCCGCGCACCGCCTACTTGATGTATCGCGATCGGGACAACCTGCCCTTACGGGTCAGACTGTTAATTGATTTTATGCTGGCAAATCCACCCGAGGCTTATTGAGCCAATATAGGCTATTGTGCTCCACCCACTAGAGAGCTAAATCCAGCTGAGTCTGGCCGTTTAAGCTTGTGGCGACGACAAGAGTAGAATCGGCGAGGCCGACCGAAATACCCAATAGACGAATGCCACGGCCTTCTTGCCTTTCCATAGCCTGTGCGAGTAGCTCATAGAACATTACAATCGAGACTTCATCGCTGCGGTGCTCAATTGTAGTCTGCTTGAAATCGTTAAACTTAAGTTTGACCACCTGTTTATGTATTTTGCGTTCCTTAGCACTGCGACTTAAACGCAACGACAGTTCTTGGATCAAACTCGGCATCACCTGCTGGCACTGCTCTAAGCTATAAATATCCTTTGCTAACGTGGTTTCAACACCCACTGATTTGCGCTCTCTGTCGGCAGAAATACCCCGTTCATCTATGCCTTGGGAACGCTCAATCAACACGCCACCAAACTTACCGAATCGCGCTAAGAGCTCAGGTTTAGAATAAGCTTGCACATCACCACAGGTATTGAGCCCGAGCGAAGAGAGCTTTTCTGCGGTGACTTTACCAACACCGGGAATTTTACGCAGCGATAAGGTCTTAACAAACTCAGAAAGCGTCTCTGGCGTAATGATATATTGGCCGTTTGGCTTGTTCAGATCCGAGGCGATCTTAGCTAAAAATTTTACTGGCGCGATACCCGCCGATGCGGTTAAACCCGTTTCGGCTAAGATATCGCGACGAATCGCTTGGGCAATCAAGGTCGCAGAGCCCTTATGTTGTTGGCACTCACTCACATCCAAATAAGCTTCATCTAAGGAAAGCGGCTCAATTAATTGGGTATAGCGAGAAAATATTTCACGAATTTGTAGCGACACTTCTTTGTAAACCTGCATCCGACCCGGAACTAAAATCAGCTCAGGGCACAACTTAAAGGCATAAGCCGTTGCCATTGCTGAACGTACACCGAATTTACGTGCCTCGTAACTGCAAGTACTGATAACACCGCGACGGTCGCTACTGCCCCCCACAGCTAAAGGTTTGCCACGGTACTCAGGAAAGTCGCGCATTTCCACTGCAGCAAAATAGCAGTCCATATCGATATGAATAATTTTTCGCACGTTGAATTCCTCCAACGCCAAAATACTGTATATAAAAACAGTAATCAAGTATTCCTGATAGATTTGGGCCAATAAGATGTGGCCTAGCGCTAGAAAAGAGAACAAGACAAGTGTGAGGAACAACAGACATGCTTAATAACTGAGTTTCCTAGGCCATTACACTCAGTGGCCTAGGTATTTACTCAACCTAACAATCTAAGGCTCACATCTTAGTTTGCAGGTAGTTTTGCAATCCAACACGGTCAATAAGCCCAAGTTGTTTTTCGAGCCAATACATATGGTCAGACTCTGTATCGTCGAGTAATACTTCGAGGATTTCACGTGTCTGGTAATCTTGCTTCTGCTCACACAGTGCAATCACTTTGCGCAAATCGTCCGCGACCTTGTATTCATAGGCAAGATCATTACGTAGCATCTCTTCTACATCTTTACCTATGTTCAATGCCTCACGGGCGGCAACATTGGGTGTACCTTCGAGGAATAAAATGCGCTGCACTAATTTGGCTGCATGGGCTTTCTCATCATCTGACTCATGGGCGATACGCTCATAGAGTTCATTCAGGCCCCAATCTTCGTACATATGGGCATGGACAAAATACTGATCCATTGCCGAGAGTTCTCCCGTTAGGAGTCGATTTAACGCATCAATAACGTCTTTATCGCCTTTCATATCTTGCTCCTATTGGTCGCTAATTTGCGATTGTAGATAATTTTGAATACCGGTTAGCGTAATGAGCTCTTGCTGCGACTCGAGCCAATCTAAGTGCTCTTCTTCGTCTTCGAGAATATCTTCCAGCAGATCGCGGCTCACATAGTCCTGTTCGGCTTCACACAAGCTGATCGCATCACGCAACAATGTAAGCTGCTCTTGCACCATGGCCAGATCGCAGTCGAGCATCTCTTGGCTATGTTCACCAATGCGAAGTTTTTCGAGTTGTTGCAGATTAGGCAGACCTTCCAAAAACAGCACTCGCTCGATGAGCTTATCGGCGTGCTTCATATCTTGGATGGATTTTTTGTATTCGACGTGGTTTAACTTCTCTAAGCCCCAATGTTTAAACATGCGGGCATGGAGGAAATATTGATTGATGGCGGTCAACTCACAGGTAAGCACCCGATTCAGTTGCCCAACCACTTTAGGATGACCTTTCATAAGTTACTATCCTTGGTAAGCGTGAAAAGATTGATCTAAATCAAGCTTCTAGCCTAGTACAATTTATCGACCAACTCAAATTATCTTTATATTTCACTCACTTAATGATGAAAAGCATTCTCATTCCTGCTTAGATTAACTTGCTATCCCACTCTAATCCCAAGGATAAATCTCAAATGATTAACCCGTGTAAGAAAATACGAGGCAAAAAATAGCCCCCTAAATGGGGGGCTATGATCGAATCAAGACTATTTAGATAATGCGGTCTTTCGTTAACTTCTCACGACGCGCTTCTTCAGCGGCCATACGACGTTTACGTTTGTCACAAGGGTCATCACAATCACACGCTTTTTCAATCCCTAGAACACCTAAACCGCCACAACTTCCTTCAACGGCTTTGCGCTTGATGAGATAACCAATCGACATGAGTAAAAAGAAGACTAACAAGATCACAAATGCCGCGATAAAAGAGGTCATGGTTTACTCCAAAAACTAAATAAGGAAAGGCTTGAAGGCGTCGCTGTAATAGACCTTAAATCCGTCGCCTTGCTTTTCGATTAGCATTATCGCCAAGTGTTCCTTCTTGGCAAGCTCCAATGATGCTTCTGTGCCCAAAACCATCATGGCCGTCGCAAAACCGTCGGCCGTCATACAATTTTGATGCAATACAGTCACGGATGCTAACTTATGATTTATCGGCAAACCAGTACGCGGATCGATTATATGCGTAAAACGTTGGCCATCTTCTTCATAATAATTACGATAGTCACCAGAGGTCGCCATCGCCATAGTACCAGGTGCAATAACCTGCTGTACGGCTTCAGAGCCATCATTGGTCGGTTGCTCTATAGCAACACGCCAAGAGCTTCCATCACCTTTGGCACCTTTGATACTCAGTTCGCCACCGATTTCAACTAAATACCCTGTCGCGTGGTATTTATCAAGAATGGAAGCGATCTTATCAACCCCAAATCCCTTCGCGATTGATGATAAGTCTACATATAAATGGGTGTTGTGCTTACTTAGACGGTTGCCTTCAATGGAAAGTTCACTAATCCCTGTTTTGGCTTTAGCCGCATCAATATCAGCCTGTGTCGGAACTTTCGTTGGACGCTTATCAGGTCCAAAACCCCACAGATTAACTAAAGGACCTAAGGTAATATCAAGTCCCTTATCAGTCACTTGATATAAACGTATTCCCTCTTGCACCACTTTTATGGTATCCGGTGAGACTTCAACGCTTTGCTCCAATGGCAATTGGTTGAAACGGGATAATTCTGAATTAGGCCGATACGTCGACATCTGGTCATTGACTAGCTCAAGGGCTAAATCAATCTCCGCTTGAAGTAACTGCGCCGTCGGCATCTGCTCATTCGGGACGACTTTAATGTGATAAGTCGTGCCCATAGTGCTGCCGGCCAACGAAATGACTTCGTTTTGCTTTGAACAGGCTGAAACAAAAAAGGCCAGTCCCACGAGGACTAGCCAGTTAAATGAATGCTTTAGTGCTGAGGTATTGATCTTTAAGGTCTGAAACATAGTGACCTACTACTCTTATTTGGGCCCTTAAATGCAAAAGTTGCAGATGAAAGGTTAACCTCAACATCTGCAACTTTTCTATCTAGGACTAATGAACATTAGCCGCCGAAGTCATCCAACAGGATGTTTTCGTCTTCGACACCAAGATTTTTCAACATACCAATGACGGCAGCGTTCATCATTGGAGGTCCACACATGTAGAACTCACAATCTTCTGGAGCATCATGGTTTTTCAGATAGTTTTCATACAATACGTTATGAATAAAACCTGTGTAACCATCCCAGTTGTCCTCTGGTTGAGGATCTGAAAGTGCCACATGCCATACGAAGTTATCATTCTCAGCCGCTAGGCCGTCGAAATCTTCTACGTAGAACATTTCACGCTTAGAACGTGCACCGTACCAGAAGCTCATCTTACGTTTAGACTGAAGACGCTTCAGTTGATCGAAGATATGTGAACGCATTGGCGCCATACCCGCACCACCGCCGATAAACACCATTTCTGCATCGGTATCTTTCGCGAAGAATTCACCGAATGGGCCAGAAATTGTCACTTTATCGCCAGCTTTTAAGCTCCAAATGTAAGATGACATCTTACCGCAAGGCAGAGTCAAGTTACGTGGTGGAGGCGTAGCAATACGCACGTTCAGCATAATAATGCCGAACTCTTCTGGGTAGTTAGCCATTGAGTATGCACGGATAGTTTCTTCATCAACCTTAGATTCAAGATTGAAGAAACCGAAGTGTTCCCAGTCGCCACGGTATTGTGCAGGTACATCAAAATCTGCATATTTAATATGATGAGCAGGTGCTTCGATTTGAATATAACCGCCAGCACGGAATGGTACAGACTCGCCATCAGGAATTTGCAGCTTCAGTTCTTTAATGAAAGTGGCTTTGTTATCGTTAGAGATAACTTCACATTCCCATTTCTTGATACCGAAGATTTCTTCGTCAAGCTCGATTTCCATATCGTTCTTAACGTTAACCTGACAAGAAAGACGACAACCTTTACGGGCATCACCTTTGCTGATGTGGTCAAGTTCCGTTGGCAGAATATCGCCGCCGCCAGACTTAATCACCACGCGACATTGGCCACATGAGCCACCGCCACCACACGCACTCGATACGAAGATACCGCTGTTAGCCAAAACGCCTAACAACTTACCGCCCGCACCGGTTGTAATCGCTTTTTCAGGATCGTCATTAATGCCGATCGTGATGTCACCACTAGCCACTAACTTAGACTTAGCGAATAAAATCACTAATACCAAGATGAGGACGATAGCAGTAAACATACTCACACCGAGGTAAACCTCGAGCGGAGTAGATTTAAAAATACCAAGAATATCCATTAACTTATCCTTAGAAGGTCCAATTCAAGAAGCCGTTATGTGTCTCTTACAGAGACACACCTGAAAACGACATGAAACCTAAGGCCATCAAACCAGCGGTGATAAAGGTAATCCCTAAACCACGTAGGCCGTTAGGCACGTCGGCATACTTCAGCTTCTCACGGATACCGGCCATCAATACGATAGCTAATGCCCAACCCACTCCTGAGCCGAAACCAAACACCACACTCTCGCCTAGCTTGTAGTCACGCTCAACCATGAATGATACCGCACCGAAAATCGCGCAGTTCACTGTGATCAAAGGTAAGAAAATACCTAATGCGTTGTACAAAGGTGGAAAGTACTTGTCCAGTGCCATTTCCAGAATTTGAACCAAAGCCGCAATCACACCGATAAAGGTAATGAATTTCAAGAAGCTTAAGTCAGCTTCAGGTGCGCCAGCCCAAGCAAGTGCACCAGGAGCTAGCAGCCCTTGATAGATAACTTGGTTTGCTGGGACAGAGATAGTTAACACTACAACTACCGCAATCCCTAGGCCCATGGCGGTAGTGACTTTCTTAGACACAGCCAAGAAAGTACACATACCTAGGAAGAAGGCCAGTGCCATGTTTTCAATGAAAACAGAGCGAATTAACAGGCTAATATAATGTTCCATCGCACTTACCCTTTTGCTTCAACTTGCTCTGGCTTATAGGTACGAATAATCCAAATCAAAACACCGATCAGGAAGAACGCACTCGGAGGCAGTAGTAGCAGACCGTTTGGTTGGTACCAGCCGCCATCAGAGATCTTGTGCAGGATTTCAACACCGAACAGAGAACCGTTACCAAACAGTTCACGTACGAAGCCAACAGCTAACAGAATCGCACCGTAACCTAAACCGTTACCGATACCATCCATAAAGCTCATCATTGGCGGTGTTTTCATCGCGTAGGCTTCGGCACGACCCATTACGATACAGTTCGTAATAATCAGACCGACGAATACCGACAGCTGCTTAGAGATCTGATAAGCATAAGCCTGCAGCAATTGGTCAACCACGATTACCAAAGAGGCAATAATGGTCATCTGTACGATAATACGCACACTGCTTGGAATATGATTACGGATCATTGAGATAAACAGGTTCGAAAACGCAGTTACCGCAGTTAACGCCAACGCCATTACCAGTGCAGTTTCGAGCTTGCTCGTTACCGCTAATGCACTACATACACCAAGTACTTGTAAAGCAATCGGGTTGTTGTTGACTATAGGTCCGGTCAGAACCTGTTTCAGTTCTTTAGCGTCAGACATTAGTTGAGACCTCCATTGCGTGCTTTTTCAATGAAACTCGCAAAACCTTCTTTACCCAACCAGAATGTCAGTGAATGTTGTACACCGTTACTCGTTAAGGTTGCGCCAGATAATGCATCTACACCGTACTCAGTGCTAGCAACAGTTGGGTTTTTCGTTACGCTGATAGCGAGTTTACCTTGCTCATCAAATAACTTTTTGCCATGCCATTTCGCTTTCCACTGAGCATTTTGCACTTCGCCACCTAAGCCCGGCGTTTCGCCGTGCTCGTAGTAGACTAAGCTTTGCACTGTGTTTAGGTCAGCATCCATAGCAAGGAAGGCATACATAGTAGACCATAGGCCATAACCATGGATTGGCAGAATGACACTGGTTAATTTACCTTGGCCGTCACGAACAAGATAAACCACAGCCTTATCAGCAACACGTTTCACTGAAGCGATGTCATTCTCAGGTACAAATGAGGTTTTCACATCACGAGAAGCTTTACGTTGATCATAAGTGTCAGCATCAACACCCTCAACCCAAGCACCCGTTTTCAAATCGACCAGTTTAGCTTCGATGTGTTTGCCGTATGTATCTAGAATTTGCGCTTTGGTCACTTTGCCAGCTTTAGTATCGATAAGACCAGCGGCTTCCAGAATGTACTTTTGCTTATCAAGCAGTTTATTTTCTGCTTGAGTCGGTCTCAGTAACACTGCTGCAGTAGACACAAATATCGCACAAATTAGACACAGGCCAACGACGATAAATAAGGTTCTGCCGAACGAATCTTTATTACTAGCCACGGGCAATCCTCCGCTTGATATTTGCCTGAACCACGAAGTGGTCGAACAATGGCGCGAACAAGTTAGCAAACAAAATTGCCAACATCATGCCTTCAGGGAATGCAGGGTTAATCACGCGGATAAACACAGCCATTGCACCGATCAAGATACCGTATGCCCATTTAGCTTGGTTAGTAAATGACGCTGACACTGGGTCTGTCGCCATAAACATCATGCCAAACGCAAAACCACCTAACACTAAGTGCCAGTACCAAGGCATTGCAAACATTGGATTAGTGTCACTACCGACAACGTTAAGCAGCGTAGAAATGGCAATCATGCCCACCATTACACCGCCAACGATACGCCATGAAGCGATACGCGTGTAGATGATGACCAAACCACCTAACAGAATCGCTAATGTAGACACTTCACCCACTGAACCTGGAATGAAACCGAAGAACGCATCCCACCAGTTTTGGTTAATTGCGTAATCTAAAGTGCCAGACGCCGCTTGACTCAGTGCAGTTGCACCTGAGTAACCGTCAGCCACAACCCATGAGGTATCACCTGACATATTCAACGGATAAGCGAAGAACAAGAAGGCACGACCCGCTAGTGCTGGGTTTAAGAAGTTACGCCCTGTACCACCGAACACTTCTTTCGCCACGACCACACCGAAGGTGATACCCAGCGCCACCATCCATAATGGGATAGTTGCTGGCAGCGTTAAAGCAAACAGGATAGAGGTAACGAAGAAACCTTCGTTGACTTCATGACCACGGATAGAGGCGAACAGCACTTCCCAGATACCACCGACGGCAAAGGTCACCGCGTAGATAGGTAGGAAGAAACAGGCGCCATACCACATCAGCGCAGGCCAGCCAGAGTTTGCCGTAAGTTCGGTACCGAACATGCTGAACAAGCTCACTTGCCATACGTCAGGGGTAGCAAAACCAGCCACTAAAGCTAATTGAGCTTGTAAACCTACGTTGTACATACCCACGAACATCGCTGGGAAAGCACAAGCCCAAACCGTAATCATCATACGTTTTAGGTCGAGGTTATCGCGAACATGGGTTTTGCCCTTGTTCACTTTACCTGGGGTATAAAAAATCGTGTATGCCGCTTCGAATAGGGCATAAAACTTTTCGTATTTACCGCCTTTTTCAAAGTCGGGTTCAATACGTTCGAAAAAATCTTTCAAGCTCATTAGCCTTCCCTCTCGATCGTATCTAGACAGTCACGCAGATATGAACCGTAGTCATACTTGCCTGGACATACGAACGTACACAGTGCGAGATCTTCTTCATCTAACTCTAACGCGCCTAAAGTAGCAGCACCGTCAAAGTCACCTGAAATCAAGTCACGCAACAACATAGTAGGAAGAATGTCCAATGGCATTACACGCTCATAGTTACCAATTGGCACCATAGCGCGGTCTGAACCACCTGTACTGGTCGTCATGCTGAACAGACGAGAAGGAGCAAGATGTCCTAAGAATGCACGAGTGATAGAATATTTGTCTGAGCCTGGTAATACCCAGCCTAAAAATTCTTTCTCTGTACCTTCTTCTAACAGACTTACTTGAACATGGTAACGACCTAAATACCCTTGTGGGCCAACGGCTGTACGACCATTCAGAACAGAGCCTGAAATTAGACGAACATTGCCATCTAAGGCTTCACCTGCGGTTAATTCAGTCATGCTCGCGCCCACAACAGTGCGTACGAGTCTTGGCTTAGCCGCTTTAGGGCCTGCGATCGCAATAACACGTTCGGTATTGAGTTCACCCGTCGTAAATAGCTGACCAATTGCTATTACATCTTGGTAACCAATATGCCAAACGGTACGTTTTGCAGAGGCAGACAATAAGAAGTGAATGTGAGTACCGACTAATCCTGCAGGGTGCACACCGGCAAATTCTTCAACTTGGGCGTTTGCGGCAGGAATATCAGCGCCAGGCGCTTTACAAAGGTAAACTTTACCGTCAGTAAGTCTTGCTAAGACCTTAAGACCATTAGCAAAATCTTCTTTATGCTCACGGATCACCACAACGGGATCAGCGGCAAGAGGTTGAGTATCTATTGCGGTTACAAAAATACCAGCAGCAGAAGAGTCTACAGCAGGAACTTTGCTAAAAGGACGAGTACGCAAAGCAGTCCATAAACCTGATTCAATCAGATTGTCACGGACTAACTGCGAGTCGAGCGTATCGAGTGCAGTGGCATCATATTTAGCAAAGGCAACGCTGTCGTTTCCTTCCACTTCAATGACAACAGACTGCAGAACACGCTGGGCGCCCCGGTTAATGTCTAATATAGTACCACTGGCTAAAGCCGTATATTTAACGCCTAAATTCTTCTTATCTTCAAAAAGAACTTGGCCTTTTTGTACTTTATCGCCCACTTTGATCTTCATCGTTGGACGTAAGCCAATATACTCTTCACCCAAAGTAGCTACATGTTTAATGGCTGGGCCATTATGGATAACTTGCTCTGGTCCGCCTGCTATAGGCAGTTCCAATCCTTTCTTAATTGTAATCATATCCACAAGCACTACGTTTGAAGGAAAGACAATGCGCCGCGTTCCTGCTAAATACTTAGGTTTTAAACAAAACCTACTGCATTGAGCTAGCGCAGATTTATCACAGAAATGCGATCGCAATCACGCTGGTCGCGCGCATTTTACCCCAATTGACTTGGCATCGCCACGAAAATTATAGGTGATTTCAAACCTAAAATACGGATTGAAAAGAATCATGCGCTACGGCGTTCACCTTCCGACCTAGTGACTGATCAGAAAGAGAGAATATTACGGCCACTGGGTACTATAGCATTAATAATTAAAGATTTAATTTAGCAAAAAGTCGAAACGTCCACTAAACGCAGCCGAAATCGATCTTATTTGTTTCAATTGATTTAAATTCAAACAAAATAAAACTCAATTTAAAAGCGCCATTGATAACCTAAATAGCTAATACGTCCATTTTCCGATCGAATTCCGCTATTTGATGCTGTTGTGACTAATGTCTCATCTAAGAGGTTTTCTACCCTAAAATAAATCTCATGGTGACGGTTAAAATGATAATTCGCCGCCAAATCTACTCGCCATTGTACTGCGATAGGCTGTAATTCAGCGCCAAATTGGCCCATTTCCCGCTCGGATTGATAAAAGACATTTGCATTCAATTCATATTCGGCATATTTCATTCCAGCACTAAAATGCAATTGCTGCTCAGGTAACCAAGCCACTCTATCACCAGCCACAACGCAACCTTGGATTTCGTTACAGCTATTGGTTTGATACTCCGAATTCGAATATTGATAATTTAAGACTAATGGTAACTGTACACTACCGATATCCCACTGGTAGCCAAGACTCAGCTCAACTCCTTTGGTCAGTACATCCACAACATTACCTTGAACCCACAAACGACTGTCGGCACATTGGGTATACGCATCACAATTGACATGCAGGTTATCAAAATCTTGAACGTAGGTTTTGATGTCAGCACTAAAATGCTCACTGGCATATTGGGCGCTGACTTGATATTGCAATGATACTTGTGCCTCTTGCTCAAGATTCCCCGCACTTGCGGCGGTCCATGAGCGGCGAATATCCGTACTAAAGCGCCAATCTCCAGCATCATATAAAACACCGAGTTGTGGCATCCAATCGCTGTCGGAGAAATCAGCCGCATCCAGTCCTACATAAGCTAAATCGACCTTGCGATTGACGCTCACTTGTTCATAGGCAAGCGCGAGCTTTATCTGTAATTCGTCCCAATTAAACAAGGAATCGATTGCCGAAGTAAATGCTGTTGCATCGTCGGTATAGGCCAATAACGGATTTTGTGCATCACTCACTAAACTCAAGTCCTGCTGCCATAGACTCTGTTGATCGCCAAGGTGCATCTCGGCTTTATCCGTATGATAACGGGCACTATAGATAATTTGATGGGCACCATACTGATTCACTGATTCAGTTTGTGCCCCAAAGGAGCTGAAATCATTGTCTTGCTGTAAAGAAGCCAGTTCGACGCCATCGACTGTCGGCTGACGTTCAAATGCGGCCAACGCAGCAAGACTCTGGGCATCGAGCATTTGCCCATCAAATTGATTGAGTTGGTTTAATTGCTGCGAATAGGACTGGTAGTAAAAGTCTGTGGTGACCTTATGCCCACCATTGAGCGTAACTTGGTGAGACAGTTGGTACTTATGATGTCGCCCCTGATGTTTATCCGCCGCAGTGGCCGAATACAAACTCATAGGATCTTGTTGCCAATCGGCCTGTGTTAACCCAAGCTGAGAGCGATAACTATCATCATCGAGAAACTGGTAAGTAAACTCAGTCACCTGTGGACTTCTAGCGCCGAGTAAACTCGCGGCGTTGATTTTAAATAAGATGTCTGTCGTTTGGTGGTCTGTGTCTTGACCATTGAGCAAGTGATCGGCGCCGCTATTATCTGCATAATTAACCGCGAGTATCATGCCATACTCTTTTTGCTTCACTCCCCAATTCATATCGACACTGTAGTCTGAATCGGTATTGCCCTCGAGAGTCGCCTTACTATTCTCGGTCTGCTCAGCAACAGGTAAGGTTTGATAACTCACCACCCCAAACGCACCTTGCCCACCGACAGCCATATTTGCCATCGGGGTAGCAGTAACACTCTGTTGTTGCAGCAGATTAGGTAAGAGTTGTAATTGCGGTGCCGAATACGGCGCAGGGGAGAAATACACTCTATCTTGTAATACCGCAATACCTTGAGTCGCGCTGCGCATACTGATGCTCGCGGGATTTCCACTAAGATCCGCAGGCAAAACCGTCAAAGCCGTCAATTGACCTAACGCTAAACGATTAGACGTTGAATGAAATGTGTCATTGAGCTTGTTCAATTCAAGCATTTGACTGTGAAGATCATCGGCGAACGTTGTGCTAGAACAGACAAGAGAAACAGAAATTGCACAAAGTGATACAGTGAAGTAACGACTAGGCATACCAAGCTCCCAAAAACTTTGTTAGCGTACGGTGTTTTTGTTATTGACTTGTAAAATAGCTGAGTTTACTTGAAAAAAAAAGCGACTCTCGTCGCTTTCTCTTATTTACTTCAGGAAACTGAATTTACTAAAGAAGCACTCTCATACTATAAGAGTGCGAACAATTACAGGTTACCTAGAATTTCATCGCTTAATTTTAGATCGTCATTACGATTAACACTTACGCCTGCAGCAATAATATTACGGGCGATATCTTGTGCTTGCTCTAATGAATGCATCTCATACGTACCACATTGGTATTCGTTCAGCTCAGGGATTTCAGACTGCTCAACCACTTTAAGCACATCTTCCATCGCGGCTAACCACGCATCGGCCACTTGGCGCTCTGTGGGTTCACCAATCAAACTCATATAAAAACCGGTACGACATCCCATTGGCGAAATATCAATGATCTCAACATCGCTGCCATTTAAATGGTCACGCATAAAACCCGCGAACAAATGCTCTAGAGTATGAATTCCACGCTCACTGAGGATCTCTTTATTCGGTGCGCAAAAACGTAAATCAAATACAGTAATGGCATCGCCCTTTGGCGTGCTCATATGCTTAGCGATACGAACCGCAGGGGCATTCATCCGAGTATGGTCGACGGTAAAGCTATCAAGTAATGGCATAGGGATCTCCAAATTCTCAGGGCGACATCAACGCCACTGTAACTGTCTATTTATGGCTTGCAAGCATAACACCAAATGAATTACGCCGATAACAAGATAATCTAAGATGAAATCATCTCATATAAATCAGATGCTAATGTGACAGTTTGCAGTAAAAAAAACCATCATTTAGTGTTGACGCTGTTGACTGTAAGCATCCTCAGATATTTTATGGTACTGGCGCACACCTTGCTCATACGTGTGATAGGCATCGTATACCTTTCGCATTAAGGGATCTTGATTCGCTTGGTCTTCAATCACTTGTTTGGAGATTTTCTCAAGCTCCAACAACACGTTCGGTGGAAACGCTTTAAGTTCCACACCTTCGTCCTTCACTAACGTTTCAAGAGCGGTCACGTTACGGGTCGTGTATTCATCGAGCATATCTTGGTTAATGGCTCTCGCAGCAACTCTGACTATGGCCTGTAAATCCTCAGGTAAACTCTCGAAGGCTGCGGTATTAATCAAGAATTCCATATTTGAACCTGGCTCATGCCAACCAGGGTAATAGTAGTACTTAGCCACTTTATGTAAACCGAAGGCAAGATCATTCACTGGCCCTACCCACTCTGCGGCATCAATCGCCCCCGTTTGCAATGCACCATAAAGTTCACGCCCCGCCATGTTTACAGGTACAGCACCAACGCGTTTCAACACTTCACCACCTAAGCCCGGCATGCGGACCTTCAATCCCTTAAAATCAGCAATGGTATTGATGGGTTTATTAAACCAGCCACCCATTTGCATCCCAGTATTGCCACCCGCGAGGGGGATTATCCCAAAGGGTTGATACACTTCAGTCCACAGCTCCATACCACCACCATAGTGAAGCCAGCCATTTATTTCCTGCGCGGTCATACCAAAGGGGATCGATGAAAAAAACTGCGCTGCGGGCGCTTTTCCTCTCCAGTAGAAAGAAGCGGAGTGGGCCATTTGAATTTTACCCTGACTCACACCATCAAATACGGCAAAAGCGGGCATCAACTCACCCGCACCATAAACGCTAATCTTTAACCGACCGTTAGACATTTCATCGACTAAATGCGCAAAACGCTCAGGAGCCATGCCTAAACCTGGGAAGTTTTTCGGCCAAGAGGTTGCAAGACGCCATTCAATAGCAGGTAAAGCGTGGGGAACATCAGTTGCGGCATGGGAAGCGGCCACGCTTTGCGCATCACTGGAGACGGGGTTACAACCGCTCAGTCCCATCAGCAGCACTGAGATAAACAAACTCCCTAACTTACGCATTTTTAATAGTCTCCCTGATGTCAAACGAGCACATGGATCCAACTGACATGGAAATACACTCAAGATGGGTATCGACAATCACATCGCCCAACCTCTTAAAATAAAACATATTGTTAACACAGAAACTAAGGTAGGGAAACTAGAAACTAAGGTCGGCAAACTCAAAAATAGTCTTAAGTTGGCCTAAAACAAAAAGCCACTCTATGAAGAGTGGCCTTGAAATCTAAGCTAAACAATATTGCTGAACGATTAATTAACCGCGACAATTTGGCGTATTAGGTATTTGTGCATTCGCATCCCACTCATTTTGAGTGAAAGTATGAATAGACAAAGCATGCACGCCATTGGCTAACTCATGGGCTAAGTGAGTGTTGACCAATCGATGACGGGCTAATAAACGTAAGCCATCAAACTGCTCGCTCACCAGCACAACTTTAAAGTGGGTTTCTGAATTCGGTGGTACATGGTGACGATTACTTTCGTTAATCACTTCTAAATGGGTCGGCGAAAAGCATTCGGTTAATTTCTGCGAAATAGTGTTAGCCACAGTGCCCTGCACATGAGTATTGGACATATTCGAGTCTCAGAATGGGAAAATCCAGTTGCCGCAGAGTACTGCTTCAAATTGAAAAGATCAAATTCACGCTTTCAATTTGTTGATGCCCCACCACTTTATATCAGCCATATTTCGCAGTGCTTCACCATAGACAGTTAGCGGGAGGCAATTAACCATGGAAATTAACGATCAGTTGTCTAAAGGTATAGTTCCAACGCGGCTCTTTTACTTTCAAACGTTTAGGTAAGCTGTGTAACCAGTCACTTTGCATAGGCCAATGCATGATCAGTAGATCGCCACTGTTCAAACTTATGCTGTACTTGGTTTGGCTGTGCTTATGCTTAAGCACAAAATCCCGCGTGGCGCCTAAGGTAATAGAAGCAATATGACTCCCCTGAGCAATTTCAGGTTCATCATCACTGTGGGCGCCCATACAATCTTTACCATCGGCGTAGCGATTCACTAATACCCCATTGCTCTCCAAACCATAATCCCGCGCTAGCTTATCCCTCAACTTGTGAGCATATTTAGGCCAAGGTAAGGCGCGGATAAACAGTCCTGAATATAAATAGTCGCAGCCCAAATCGCCAAACCACACTTGCTGGCGAGGAATCGCGTGAAACTGACCAAAGACTTGGATTTCAGGGCGATTTAAGGGATAGGTCAGCGCTTCTTTCATTAGCGCCGCTTGCTGCTCAGCATTAAGATAACCCCGCACTAAGGTGATGGGCGGTTTAATTTGAGCCTCACCCTCTGTATCAAACCCTAACTTACCTTGCTGCATTGACGTCCTCCATGTGAGCCGTCGCACTGCGCCATGAAATCTGCGATAATCTGCGCCTTAAATTTATTGGCGCAGTGTGGCACATGACAACACAATTTTCAGTAGCGGGTGTTGAACTCGAACTCTTACGGTATCCAGCTCAGCAGGAATCTAATCTTCAAGCTTGGGATGCCGCCGATGAACACTTACTCAAAAGCCTTATTGAGTCAGAGCAAGCCGCCGTGCCAACCGCCATTATCAACGACAGTTTCGGCGCCTTAAGCTGCGGTTTATCTAAATTGAATCCATGTTGGCCACTGCGTGTTGAAACCGATGCCAGAACCAGCTTTTTAGGCACAGAACAAAACCATGGCCGCAATCAGTTGCCTATGGATAATCTGCAATGGTTTACCAGCCGCGATACCTTGCCAGAAAACTTAGCCTTAGTATTGATGAAGTTGCCTAAGAACTTAAGCTACTTTGCTCACCAGCTAACGCGCTTGTCGCAAGTGTTACCCGCAGGCACTCGTGTATTAGTGGCCGCCAAATCCAAATCGATTAATGGCGCCTTACTCGACATCTTTGCTAAGCATTTAGGCCCCGCAAGCGCCAGTTTAGCGTGGAAAAACACGCGAGTGATCACCTGTGTCAGTGATGGCAAACCAAGACCATTAGCCAAAGAAGTGACTTGGGCCGTACCCGAATATCAACTTGAGATCAGCAATTTAAGTAATGTGTTTGCCGCCAACAAACTCGATATTGGCGCACGCATCATGCTAGAGAATCTGCCCAAAGGGGATTTTAAGTCGATTGTTGATCTCGGCTGTGGCAATGGCGTGCTGGGGTTACGCACCGCCCAGTTATTCCCAGAGGCTGACATTCACTTTATCGACGATTCTGAAATGGCAGTCGCATCAGCCAAGGCAAACTGGGCACGCAACCAATTGCCCGCAGACAAAGGCCACTTTTATTGGGACGATTGCATGACGCATCTGCCAGAAGAAGTGCAACCGGATCTGGTACTGTGTAATCCGCCCTTCCATCAAGGTGAAGCCATTACCGATCATATTGCCTGGCAAATGTTTTTAGATGCCCGCCGCCGCTTAAAAGAGGGGGGGATCTTACATATCGTCGGTAACCGTCATCTGGCTTACCATGTAAAATTACAGCGCTTATTTAAGAACTGCACCACAGTCGCCTCCAACGGTAAATTTGTGATCCTGCAGGCACAGAAAAAATAACCTCATCGAAATTGACACGTTAAATGAGAGCCAGCAATGTTTGGCTCTTTTTTATACAGGGCTCTTTTTATGCTGAGCAATGACATGTTGGAAACAATCGCAGTCGGAGATTTCCTAAAAATCAACAACAACTAGCCGAAAAATACACATACAAGTACACTTCTTGCCGACAAAGGTTTATGAGTTAAGCACTTAAACACTTAGGAATGAGATATGCCGTTAAAGGATGACGTTGCCCAACTAAAAGCTGAGCTGGCACAGTTACAATCGCTGCATTTATCGCAGCAATCTTCGCTCGGTCGTCAATTAGCAGCATTCTCCACTAAGCTCGAGACCTTAAGTCAGCAAATTGCGGCTGAAGACACGCTCCCATTAACCTATGCGGCACAAACACCAACACTTGAGCCAGCTTCCGTAGAACCAGCCCCAGCAGAACCCAACCCATGGCAGCAAGGCCCTATACCAGCAGAATCTTGGCAAGAAGACCCTTGGCAAAGAAAAACGAAAAATACCCCGACGGAACAAACCGCTAAAACCGAACACCTTTCTCAAGCGCAAAATCAACAGCTGAGTGATGAAGTCAAATTGCAGGCAAGCGTGCAAGCAGCGAGTCAATTTGATGAGTTGTTATCCCAAGGACTCGCGGCCGTCATGGCCCCCTTTGCGGCAGTCAACGAGCAAGTCAAATCTTTCTACCATCATTATCAGGCTAAGGGATTAGGACCTGTCTTTTTAATGACTGTCGCAGGGATCATCACCCTGACCTTAGGCTTTGGTTATTTACTGCAATATTCAATCAACCATTGGTTTTCAGAACTTGGCAAAGCGCTACTCGGGTTTGCCAGCGCGAACGCTATCATAGCCGGCGGGATTTTTATTCGCCAAAAACGCGCGGGTATGGCGGATTTTGGCTCAGGTATTGTCGGACTCGGACTCATACTTAATTATCTCTGCGCGTACTTTATTGGGCCGTATTTTGAGTTAATTCCCAATAGCGCGAGTTTTATCTTACTGTTATTGATCACTTTGGCGGGTTATGGCCTGTCGATGCGCTTAGATGCCAAAGTGATCGCCGTGATCGCCTTAGTCGGTGGCTCGACCGCGCCTATGATGCTGTTATCCCAAAGCTATGCGCCGCTATTGTATCTGCCTTATTTACTGCTTATTGGTGCCGGCGCCCTTGCCCAGAGTCGCAAACTTAAGTGGCCGCTGCTACTGGAAATCACCGCCCTGCTGCACATAGGCTGCATCGAAGCTTTTAGCCATTTCATTGAATTGCCACTCAGTGACGTTGGCGGCGTCAGTCTGCTCGCGCTTATCAGTATTAATGCGTTCTTTTATCTCTACGGCATCACAGGCCTACTATTTACCAAACCGTTTACCCATCATGATGAAAAACATAATGCTCTGAGCCATCGCATACTCGCCCTACCGATAGCATTGCTCGCCTTTGTGTTATTAGAGTTGACGCAATTTACTGAGTTCGCAGGGGAAATCTTTGCGGCCAACGCACTGATTTGCGCAGCCCTCTATTGGAAGCGCACAGGCAACCTAGAAAAAGCCCGCAACGGCTTATTGTTAGTCTTTGCAGGGAGTTTTGCGGGATTTGCCGCACTGTATTTACTCAGCCACGATTTCCTTGGATTAGTATTACTGCTCGAAGCCTTATTACTCTTGTGGATTGGCACCAAAGAAGAACTGATTTCCGTTCGCGCCGAAGCCTATGTATTGCTGCTGATGGGATTAGGGCTCAATGCGTCTAGTGTACTGACGGGCATGAGCCTTTTAGAATCAAGCTTTACCGATGGGGCGCCAATTTCTCCCTTGTCAGCTTTTGGCTTTCCACTGTTAGCACTGGCCTTAAGTTGCGCCGCCTTAGTCTTAGTGATTCGGCTATTAACACTCCATCATACGTTACTTTCGACCCTAGAAAGTCAGCTAAACAGAGTGTTAAAAGAGCTATTAAGCGGTTTTTATGTAGGGACAATTATCCTCGCGGCTTATCTTCTGAGCAGCGATTACTACCTCGCCATCTTGCCACTGGTCAGCCTATTACTGCTGTATTTGAGCGCAAAGGACAGACTCGTTCTCAGCGAGTTTGCTGCTTGGCTCTTACTATTGCCGCTGCTGTTTAAGGTTGTTGAAGGCATAACGCTCACAGGCAGTTTTAGCTTTAGTGCCCAACCGCTTATGGCAAAACTGGCACGGTTTGAGTTATTTATCGCCCTACTCTTGGCCCATTATTGGTATCGTCACCACTATAAAGATGCCTTATTTGCCAAAGCCGCTTATACGATGCAAATCTTCTGCTATTTGCTGCTGCCGCTTATTCTGCTGCCCAAAGTCATCCGCAACCATTGGGAATATACCGCTATTGCACTCTGGCTGAGCACCTTTATGAGCCTAGGTTTAGCCTACTTTGTTAAACATAAGAGTTTGAATATAGAAGCCAAAATCCTCACTTGGCTAGCGGTTCTGATGACAGCCTCGCTATGCCTTATTCACGCTTGGCAAGGACTCGCGGCGCTAGCCGTTGGCGCCCTCTTTATGGGCTTCACACTGCTTCGTTATCACCAATTACCCGAGCATTGGCGCCCCTTACTGCAACTACAATGGCAATTGAGCACTTATTACTTTGCACTGGTATTGGCCGTGATCGTTTATGGCTTTAATCATTCTGAGCTAGTAGGAATAGCCATGACAGCATTAGCCTTAAGTGGTTATTTTGCATTGCTAATCCAAAGAGGTTTAAGCCTGAGAGGTGTAAGTCAGGCATCTGTAGGCCAAACCTCATATAGCGCAAAATTCCCCCTCGCAGCCGAAATCCAAGCCGCAATAAAGGAAAGCTATCATCTCGCCTATGGCCTAACGTTAGGCTTAGCCCTGCTGCCCATCATGTTGCATTTTGAGCTAACACTCGGGCTTAATCGTGATAATGCCTCGTTTATGTTAATCGAGTTTTTATCACTGGCGCTCCTAGCAAGGCTTATCTTGCAGCACGGTGCAGCAATACGCTTACATAGACGCATCTTACCTTTACAAGGACTTAAGTGGGGTTGGCATCTGTTACTCGCCTTAAGTTACTTCATGTGGAGTTATAGCTTCGATAACATTATTGCCGCCCCACTCAGCGCGATTTTATTGGTTATCCATGGCAGTGTGTTGATGTTTATCAGCTTAAAACCACAAAATGCCGATATGATCCGCCTCGCTGCTGGGCTATTTACCTTATCGACGCTCAAGGTGCTATTACTGGATATGGCGTCCTTCGAGCTAGTGCAAAAGGTGATTGCCTTTATGCTGATCGGGGTTATTTTGCTGACTGTTTCTTACTTCTATCAGAAGGCGAGAAATCGACTGCAGCAAGATTAACATCGTTTTTAAAGCACTAAAAAAGCCGCTATCGAATTGAATCGATGGCGGCTTTTTACTGTTAACGATTTAATAAAGCGATGAGGTATCGGCTATTTAATATGAACTATTCGATACGAGCTATTTGCTCACCAGTGCCTTATCGAGCGCCTGCGCCACATCGTTAATGATGTCGTCGATATGCTCAATCCCAACCGAGATACGGATAAGATCCTCAGACACGCCCGCCCTTGCCAGTTCATCGGCATCGAGCTGTCTGTGCGTGGTACTCGCAGGGTGACAGGCCAAGGATTTAGCATCCCCAATGTTCACTAAACGCAGGATCATCTGCAGTGCATCGATAAAACGTCCGCCAGCACGCTTACCTTCTTCTGCTGTGGCCGCTTTAATCCCAAAGCTGATGATTCCAGAAGCTTTTCCGCCAGTGATCTTGTGGCAATTATCCTGATAAGGGCTGCTTGGCAAGGCGCCGTAGTTCACCCAACTGACCGCCGGATGCAGCACCAGATATTCCGCTAATGCCAAGGCATTTGAGCAATGGCGCTCCATTCTAAGGCTTAAGGTTTCAAGGCCTTGCAACAGTAAAAATGCGCTGTGCGGTGACAGTGCGGCGCCGGTATTACGCAGCGGTACTACACGGCAACGACCAATAAATGCAGCAGGACCAAAGGCTTCGGTATAAACCACGCCGTGGTAGGAAGGATCGGCTTGGTTAAGTAAGGCAAATCTTTCCTTATTCGCCACCCAATCGAACTTGCCTGAATCGATAATCACCCCACCAATCGTTGTTCCATGGCCACCAATGTATTTAGTTAAAGAGTGGATAACGATATCGGCGCCATGCTCAAAGGGGCGACATAACACTGGAGTCGCGACCGTATTATCGACAATCAAAGGCACGCCATGTTTATGGGCAATCTCGGCTAAACGCTGTAAATCGACAATATTGCCAGCCGGATTACCAATCGATTCGCAGAACAAGGCTTTAGTTTTGTCATCGATCAGCTCATCGAGGCCTTCAAAATCATCGAAGGCCGCCATGCGCACTTCAACGCCTTGGCGCGGCAGCGTATGGGCAAACAGATTATAGGTGCCGCCATAGAGCTGACTGGTACTGACGATGTTATCGCCAACTTGAGTCAAGGCTTGAATCGCATAGGTAATCGCCGCCATACCCGATGCCACGGCCAGCGCACCTATGCCGCCTTCAATGGCCGCCAGACGTTGCTCTAGCACGCTAGTGGTAGGATTCATGATGCGCGTATAAATATTGCCAGCGACTTTTAAGTCAAATAAATCAGCACCATGCTGGGTATCATCGAAAGTATAAGAGGTGGTTTGATAGATAGGTACTGCGGCCGCCTTCGTGGTCGCTTCTGACTCATAACCATGGTGTAATGCCAGTGACTCTAATTTCATTTTCCCTTCCTTATCCGTAGCAGCCCAGTATTCAATCGACATAGAGAATTGCACAAGATTTGTGCATGTTCAACAAGCTAACAGATAGACATCTAGAAGTCTAAAACTTTTTAACCACAGCCTTTAACTTCGGCGCAAATTGTTGTGGATAAGTTCGGCCAGCACCACGACCGCAGAGACTATCTCTGGCGAGCACTCGTATGAGGCATTCAAACGCATAAAATGGCAGAATTCGACCTGATTACTAAAGAGATTTCCGGGTGCAATACTGATCCCACGCTCAATCGCCTGATAATAAATTTGTGTAGCGTCCATGTGTGATGGCAGCGCTAACCAGAGAAAATAGCCGCCCTGCGCGAAGTTGACCCCCACAGATTCGGGCAAATGCGCGCACAATAATTGATACATGGCCAATTTACGGCTGGCTAACTTTTTACGTAACTGTTTCAAATGCCGTTCATATTGCGTCGACTGAATAAAATCGGCGATGGCGAGCTGCATCGGCGCACTAGTCGATAACGTCGACATGACTTGTAAGCGTTGTAACTGCGGTGCATGGCATCCCGCCGCAACCCAGCCGACACGATAACCAGCAATCAAAGACTTAGAAAATGAGCCGCAGTGCAACACCCGTCCTTCGGTATCGAAGGCTTTTACTGGCCTTGGCGCGCTGGAATCAACATAGAGTTCTTGATAAACATCATCCTCAATCAGACTGACCTTATGCTCGTTTAGTAACTGATAAAGCGCCTGTTTTTTAGCATCCGATAAGCTGCAACCTAAGGGATTTTGATGTTGGCTCATCAACCAGCAGGCTTTCACTGGATAGGTATTTAACACTTCAGCCAGCGCCTCAAGATCAATCCCCTGTTGTGGATCGGTAGCAACCGCAATCGCTCTGAGTTTAAGCCGTTCAATCGCTTGCATCGCACCATAAAAGGTCGGTGATTCAATGACAACCCAATCACCCGCTTGAGTCAGGGTCGCTAAACTCAAATTCAGCGCCTCCATGGCACCCGAGGTAATGATGATTTCGTCGGGCGAAATGCTCATGCCTAATTTGGCATAACGTTGGGAAATAGCCTTACGCAGTCCCGCATTTCCTGGCGGTAAATTATCGGCGGCAAAAGAAGGTGACATGTGCCGAGTCACCTTAACCAAAGATCGCGCCAGTGCTTGTTGCGGGAATAAACTAGGATCGGGAAATCCTGAGCCAAAGGGCACTATGTCCGCCTGCTTTGAAGCCTGCAGAACATTGAAGACAAACTCATTAATATCCACACTATCGGAAAGATAAATCGGCTTTTGTCGCTCGGGATAACGAAAGGCTTCTCCCTGCCGCGCGATTAATTCCGGCTTTGGCGCCACTAAATAGCCAGACTTAGCCTGCGCCGAGATCACACCTTGGCTTTCCAATAACTGATAGGCATTGAGCACTGTCATCAGACTCAAGCCTGAATCGGCCACAGTTTGACGCAGCGACGGCAACTTGTCCCCCGCCTGCCAAACACCTTGGGCTATTCGTGTCTTTAATTCCTGCGCTAACTGCTCGTACTTCGTCATCTGTTATAGCTCAATCAAGATATTCTGTGCCTGTTATAGCCAGCATATCCCATGGTCTAATAGCACACAAGCTTTCACCGCCGAGCCAATATAGGGTTCAGTGAACGCGACTAGATCAATGCCTTTGTAACGAGAAATGCCTATCGCTCGAGGAAATTATGTTTGATTTTGATGCCACAGTACTCGCTAGGATCCAATTTGCTTTTACCATCTCTTTTCACATTATTTTCCCTGCCATCACTATCGGCCTCGCCACCTATCTGGCGGTATTAGAAGGTTTATGGCTGAAAACGGCGAATGAGGTTTACCAACAACTCTATCAATTTTGGTCGAAGATTTTTGCCATTAACTTCGGCATGGGAGTGGTCTCAGGCATAGTGATGGCCTATCAATTTGGTACCCATTGGAGTGCTTTTTCCGCCTTCGCGGGCAGCGTAACTGGGCCGCTACTCACCTATGAAGTCCTCACCGCCTTCTTCCTCGAAGCGGGTTTTCTGGGGGTCATGCTATTTGGTCAGCAGAAGGTAGGCAAAAACCTGCATTTCTTCGCCACTTGTATGGTCGCCACGGGCACTATTATCTCAACCTTCTGGATCTTAGCTTCAAACAGCTGGATGCAGACGCCCCAAGGTTTTGAAATTGTGAATAATCGCGTCATTCCTGTGGATTGGTTTCAGATAGTGTTTAACCCTTCATTTCCCTATCGTTTAGCCCATATGACAGTAGCGGCGTTTATTTCGTCGGCTTTCTTTGTGGGCGCATCGGCGGCTTGGCATTTACTCAAAGGTAACGATACACCCGCGATCCGTAAGATGTTGTCTATGGCGATGTGGATGGCGTTAATCGTCGCGCCGTTGCAAGCTGTGATTGGTGATTTTCATGGTTTAAATACCCTTGAATATCAACCTGTAAAAGTGGCGGCGATGGAAGGCCATTGGCGTAATGAGGGTGACAAACCCACACCGCTTATCTTGTTTGCGATTCCCGATATGGACGCAGAGAAAAACCACTTCAGTCTCGAAATCCCAGGGCTCGCGAGCCTGATCTTAAAGCATGATTTAAGCAAACAAGTGCCAGCCTTGACTGAGTATCCCGCCGAGGACAGACCCAATGTGTTGTTAGTGTTCTGGAGTTTTAGGCTCATGGTCGGCTTAGGCTTATTGATGATTTTTGCTGGACTGTGGAGCGCTTATCTCAGGCGCAAAGGCAGCCTCTACAGCAACAAACACTTTCTGCGATTTGTACTCGTGCTCGGCCCCGCCGGATTGCTCGCCACACTAGCGGGTTGGTTTACCACCGAGCTTGGCCGTCAACCTTGGGTGATCCAAGGGTTGATGCGCACGCAGGATGCCGTGTCTTCCCACAGCGTTACCCACCTGAGTATCAGCCTAGGGATTTTCATCGTCAGTTACTGTGGCATCTTCGGCGTTGGTTATCGCTATATGATGCGACTCATCCGCAAAGGGCCAGATATCGCGGCAACAAGCCATTAATTTTAAAGTAAATGAATCTAGTTTTACTTATTCAATCTTAAGCATATTTAAGGGCTCACCATGGAATTCGATCTACCCTTGATTTGGTTCGGGATCATCATTTTTGCCACCTTAATGTATATCGTGATGGATGGCTTTGATCTCGGCATCGGCATACTGTTTCCCTTCATTCACGATGAGGACGACAGGGATATTATGGTCAATACCGTCGCCCCCGTTTGGGATGGTAATGAAACCTGGTTAGTGCTCGGCGGCGCTAGTCTGCTCGGTGCCTTTCCCCTCGCCTATGCCATAGTGCTCGAAGCACTAACCATACCGCTGCTCATCATGCTGCTGGCATTGATTTTTCGCGGCGTGGCATTTGAGTTTAGATTTAAGTCGGGCGCAGAAGCTAAACCATTCTGGGATAAAGCGTTTATGTTCGGTTCTATCACGGCCACCTTTTCACAGGGCGTAGTGCTGGGGGCGTTTATCTCTGGCATTTCGGTGAGTAACCAACAATTTAGCGGCAGTAGTTTCGATTGGTTAACGCCCTTCTCACTTTTCTGCGGTTTTGGCCTTATGCTGGCCTATGCTCTGCTCGGCGCAACTTGGTTAGTAAAAAAATGCCAAGGCGAGCTTAAAACGACCATGCAACAACTCGGCAGAGCACTGACCTTATGCCTGTTGATGACCATAGGTTTAGTCAGTTTATGGACGCCTTTTGTGCAACCCAATATTGCCCTGCGCTGGTTTAGTTTACCGAATTTATTCTACTTCGCCCCAGTGCCAATACTGGTATTAGCCTGCAGTTGGGCCTTGATAAAATCCCTAAATCGTGATGATAACTATCAGCCATTCCTACTCACTCTAGGGCTGATTTTCTTAGGATTTAGTGGCTTAGGGATCAGTATCTGGCCGCACATTATTCCCCCCAACATCAGCCTTTGGCAGGCAGCTGCCCCCGACAGCAGCCTAAGCTTTATGCTCGTCGGCGCCCTGATGATCATCCCGCTGATTTTGGTTTATACCTTTTGGAGCTACTACGTGTTCCGCGGCAAAGTAACCAAGGATGCAGGCTATCACTAGCCATGACTCAGGTAAAAGAGGCTTCCCACAACGCGACCTAAGCTAACTTGGCTTAGGTCGCTGATTCACTTTAGATGACTTTACATATGCAGGAGATCAACATGACGACCCAAACGAAATCCCTCGCCTATCGACTCGGCTGGTTAGTGCTGATTTGGTGTACAAGCGTAAGCTGTCTGTTCCTCGTCTCTATGTGTATCAAAATACTTTTAAAAGGTGCGGGCTTAACAACCTAAGTAAATATTGACTTTAGAAGCTTATATTAAGGCTTAATTCAGTTAGTGCCCATAGCATCTAGCAACAATGCACTAGAACATTCAATGGTTGAATTAATTTGGCTTTCAGTTCAGCCAAATTAACAAGTGCTCAGTTTACTTTACGAGTGCTAGCATTAAATTGACGAAGACTAGCCCCAACATGGCAAAGTTAAAACAATGTTAAATCCAGTTTTACTGTTATCAGTATATTCAGCAAGATTAGCTTAGTTAGGCTTGCTTTATATTTTTACTTGACCTATGGTATCAGCCAAGCAATTACTTATTTAGTTAATGGCAAGATTTAGTTAACAGCAAGGCCGATATACTAAATCGATATACAAAAAATAAATAATCAATCGAATATCAACTTTTGACTGGAGATGTAACACTATGTTTAGCACTGCATTTTCATCACTATTTTCCCATGTGTTAGCTAACACATCTAGTTCAGTAAGCTCAATCCGCCTCTCGCTCAAATTCCCAGTCTAAGCCGAGCGTCACTCGCGCTCGGCAGAATTATAACTTCTTGTGAAATAAGCACAGAGTAATACTCATTTTAATTTCTATGCTTATATTTTAACTTTGTTATTTCAGAGGCGGCAATGGCATATTCTTTTTTTAGTAGTCTTTTCCAGAATTTTATTCTAAAAACTGAAACCTATTATTTACAAAACAGTTTTAATGCCTCTCTACGCCCAACGGCTTTGGCAGGCGTGATTAGTAAGCTTGAGCAGCTAAAGCATGATACGACGAGTGATAAAGTGACTGTGGGACGAGAAATTCACTTAGTTAATCTGCAGGATCAGCAAGAGTACCAAATTGAACTCGTGTATCCACCAAGGCATAAACCCAGTGCAGGACGTTTCTCTGTCATATCAGATTTAGGCGTCAGCTTACTTGGGTTATCAAAGGGCGAACTGGCAGAGGTGAGCATTTTAGGCAAACCAGTTCTGTTTATGATTAAAGATGTCAGTTTAACGAAAAAACAACCTAAAAAGTCTGTATAGGAAAAAATCATTTGGGCATACTTTTTGTAAATGGCTATTGAGTATTGCTACTTGATAACATTTCAGAAAATTTTAAAGATATGATTATAAGGTTGTAAGCATTTTAAAATAGAGCATGTTCAATTCAGTGGCAACATGCTTTGAACTCGCTATTAGCGGTGGCTTATAGCGGCATTTTCAACAAAATATAATAAGAGGGAATGTTATTTTGAAGTCATTAACTGGCCGCGATATTTATTAAAGAGACACTTTAGATAAGTTTAACACTACAATTAACGACTCTTTGCAACTATTTACGTATAAGTCATGGCAGCGCTTTAGAGTAAACAGCAAAGGGGTTAAGAGGTTTAGCACGGCGCCTCAATCGTTAAATTTATTTTTATACTCTTTATAAATAAACCGTCTCAATTAAAGCCTGAAATAAAAAATTGAGCCCAACTATCGAAACCGATTTGCGGCGCGGGTTCGGATAGTAACCTTCACTTTGGAGTTTATATCTATGAGTAAAGAAAAAAACAAAAAACCGCCAATGAAAACCTTAAAAGAGAAGCGTCAAGATAAACGGAACCGCCAAAAGGCTTCCGACTAACTTATCTAACTCTGTAAAAAACCTTAAATCCTCTCTTTAAATAGGCCGAAAATAGGGTGTTAATACTTTAGCACCCTATCTTATTTCACAGTTTCCCCCAATATTTTTAGTGCATCATCTAGCGCGACTTTCGCATAGGATCTCATTATCTCGCCTTTATTAAGCCTTGCTCCATCAGCCACTCAATCACAATCGGCGGCGATACTGCTCAGGTGAGCACTGAGCATATTTTTTAAACATCACGATATAAGGCGAAGTTTGGTTATAGCCGAGCGTCAATGCCACTTCTTTGATCGCAAGTCCCTGACGTAATAGTTGTAAGGAATAGATAAACTTATGCCTTTGTCTTAGCTCAGTAAAACTCATTCCCAGAACCTCTTGGCAGCGACGAGCTAAGGTACGCTCTGTGGTATGTAATTCACTGGCCCAAGATTTAAAGGTTTTCGAACTCGCAGGGTCGGCTTCAAGTGCCAGCAACAACGGCTGTAACAGTTTATCTGAGACTGTGGGCAGAAATTGCGGTAGAGCTTTACCCAAGGTCAGCTGATCGAGCAAAACCTCAACCAGTCGCTTATCCGCCGCAGTTTCTGCCACAGTGACTTGCCGCTCCCGCAGATCGTTCACTATCGATTGGGCAATGGATGTTACGGCTAAAAGACAAGTCTCTATGGGAAAAGCCGCAGCTCGCTCGGCAACTATATTCATCGAGCAATAATGAATACTGCGCCGAGTATAACTTTCATGTTCTATCCCCGCAGGAACCCAAATCGCATATTGTGACGGCGATAAAAACCGTTGCCCTGCAGCATGTAACTCCATAATTCCACCGCTGATTAACTGCAGTTGCCCCCAAATATGTTGATGTTTTGGCGTTACCGTATTTGGCAGGAAAGCTTCATAGTTGAAGAAGATATCTGCAGCAGGCTCTTGCTCTGCCGTGAGCGGATGGTAAACCGTGCGCATTTTGATGCCCTCAAAGCTATGGTGATCCAAAAAACTCAAACGAAATCGCTAACCCAGATTACGCTTGTCCGTAGAGGAACTGACCTTGTCTGATAAGCGATATTTATATCATAACCGACCATGGATAATAGCCACTAATCTATTATCTGGATGCTCAAGTGATAAGCCATAAGCTAAGGCCTGTCACTTTAGCCAGTACCTAAAGGCAAGACCATGCTGTATTTGTTTCCCCTGTTGGCCGTATTAATTTGGGCGGGCAATTCGATAGTCAACAAGCTCTCATTTGGGATTATCGATCCTGAAGCCATAGCGTTTTACCGTTGGTTTTTCGCTATGTTATTGTTAACCCCCTTTGTCGCAAGTCGCGTCTGGCAAAAACGCCAAGTGATACTACCTTTGTTACCTAAGTTCGCTACTTTGGCTTTGTTAGGTATGGTGCTAAACCAAAGTCTGGCCTATTTTGCGGCGGCAACCACCACGGCAACAAATATGGCATTAATCACCTCTCTCGTGCCTATGATCAGTCTGTTTTTAGCCGTGCCATTACTCAAGCAAAAATTATCACCGTTAGCCTTTGGTGGCACCTTAATCTCGCTATTTGGATTGATTTTTATGCTCAGTCACGGCGATATGATGAACCTTGCCATCGGCGTGACCCAAGGTGATTTACTGTTGCTCTTTAGCGCCTTTGTGTATGCGCTCTATGGCGTATTACTGAAACGCTGGCAACTGCCACTACCGACTTGGGAATCGGTTTATATTCAAGGACTCATAGCCGTATTCATGCTAACGCCACTGCTGTTTACGAGTCCCAGCATGGCGATCAGTGCCCAATCAGCACCACTGATACTTTACGCTGCTATCGCTGCCTCACTTTTAGCGCCGTGGGCTTGGATCAATGGCATAAGCAAACTCGGCGCCGATCGCACCAGCGTATTCTTTAATTTAATGCCTATTATTGCGGCTATACTGGCGGCCATCATCCTAGATGAAACCTTAGCCATTTATCATTATATTGGCGGTTCTATGGTCATCATTGGCGTCATGCTAGTGCAGATAAAACCTAAGCCTAAAGTCATCCCTACCCTAGCTTGTCCTGAATAATCCAAAGTAATGCGTCAACGCCTTGGTAATAGTGACCAAGGCGGTTTCGCTTATTTCAATGCGTACAAAATCCCATCGCAATCTGCTGCACGCAAAGGCAATTCTATAAATAACGACTAAGCTATTTATTAAGTTATTAATGGAGATCGTCCTATGTTTAACAGTATTCGCGTTAAGTTTTCACTGATGTTTGCCATTATGGCGACAGCCCTCATTGTCATGGCGGTCACCGACGCTATGCAAAGCCGTGCTACAGTGAAACAGATGCAGGAATTTAGTCAGTTATTTAATCCCGCAATTTCGGCAATTCTCAATGCAGATCGCGACCTTTATCAAGCGCAGCTAAGTGAAGAAGTGTTATTGAGGGAAGAATTATCTGCCGATAATCGCAAAAGTGAGATTGATAACTGGCAAGAGAATGTCGATCAAGCCCGTGACAGAATGGGCGAATTTAAAAAAATCCTTACAGATCACCTGCAAGTACTGCAATCAACTAATGGCTTTGAGGCGCAGTTTTCTCTCTGGTATCAAGCCTCATCAGAGGTCATTAATGCCGTCAAAAGTAATGATTTTGAACGCGCGAAACAACTCCACGAAACCAAATCCAAGCAAGAATTTAAGGCATTAAGAGATATCTACAATGCCGCGGGCGAAGCCGCCGATAACAGAGTAAAAGAGCTAGATTTACAAGCAACGGAACAGGCAACCACCCAAACCCAAATATCCTTAACGATAGCAAGCTTAGTTGCCATTGTGGCGCTGTTGATTGCCTACTTCGGCCCTAAAATCATAGTCAATGCAATTGAAGATATCACTAGCAGGATCAATGACATTGTCGATGGTGACGGTAACTTAACCCAAAGGATCCCTATCACACGTCAGGATGAAATCGGCGAGCTCGCCCATGCATTTAACTTATTTGTAGAGCAGCTACAGCAAATGGTCATCTCGATTATTGGTCAAACTAAAGATGTGAGCCAAACCGTTGAAAGTCTTGCAACTAAGTCAGCCACCACAATCAACATCAGCCATGAACAAGAGCAGTTTGTCGATACTATTGTCACAGCAGTAAATGAAATGAGTGCAGCCGTAAGAGAAGTCGCCAGTAACGCTCTTCATACTGCCACCGAAATCACTAAGGTGAATGACCAAACAGTAGAGGGTAAGAATATCCTCGCCCAGTCCGTTAATCATATTCAGCAACTGTCTGAATCAGTTAAAAATGCCGTGACAGTTATTGAAAAACTTTCAGTCAATTCTGCCAATATTGCCTCAGTGCTTGATGTGATCCGCTCAATCGCTGAGCAAACTAATCTCCTTGCCCTTAACGCGGCCATTGAAGCGGCGCGCGCTGGCGAACAGGGCCGCGGCTTTGCCGTAGTTGCCGATGAAGTACGTACACTGGCGAGTCGTACCGAAACCTCAACCCAAGATATTCAGCGCATGATTGAAGAGTTGCAACGCGGTGTAAATGATGCGGTTAAAAGCATTGAATCGGGAGCTAGCCTGACCACATCAACCGTCACCCTCGCCAGCCAGACCCAAGATGCATTAGATGAAATTCTAAACTCCACCTCTAAGGTCAGTGAGATGTCCACTCAAACGGCGACTGCGACCGAAGAGCAAACCCATGTGACCGAAGAAATTAATCGTAACTTGACCGAATTATCCGATAAAACAAGATACTGCAACTTAGTGATCCAAGAAACGCAGCAAATAGTCGTCAACACTAAAGCCATTTGCAGCAACCTACAAAAAGAAGTTGCGCGATTTAAAGTCGCTTAAGATAAATGACTAACGACACATGGTTAGCGATAAGCTATTGAAACGAAAAGAGTGCCCAATATGGGCACTCTTTTTAATGGAAATAATACCAAGCAAAGCTTGAAGACAATAAAAGCCCACAACCGTATGCAAGTTGCAAATAACGGTAACGAAACCCAAGTTGTATCGATTCACCCGTTAAAGTGCGAATAACAGTACTAACTGCTTAATGTTAACTCACAGTAATGATTGAATTTCTAATTCAATCATCTGCAAAAGCTGTAAAACAGGCAAAAGATACATCAATCAAAACTGACTAATTGACCACCCAAGTGAGCAATTTTTTCTGCGGCCAAGTCGGGATTAAGATAGCCTGCGACTTTCGTTAACGCATCGGCGCGCCAAGCAAAAGAGGCTCTCACACTAACAATACGCTCGCTTTCAGCATCGACGTTCGTATCGGCAACATTGCCAGTTGGCAGTAATAGTGCAGGGTAATCATGACTTAAGGATTGTGAGACCCTTGAGCTGGCGAGCGCCATATTGCTAACGCAGAGCTTTTGGCTCGCTCCTAATGGACCGCGGCACACTACATTTAAAGATGCACTGCCAAAAACTTTTAAATCGCCACCCGCATTGACCCAACCTCCGCTCACGCCAGCGCGACGCAGCTCACTCACTGCCATATCGACCGCATAACCTTTAGCTATACCATCTAAGGTTAAAATTAGCGGTCTAGCTAATCGCGCTTGATTACCGTTTATTTCAATATCTTGCCAGTCACCTTGCAATAACAATGGCATACCAAGGTAAGCAGGCAAAGCGCCGCGAGACATCATTTCGCCGCCAACGGTACAATTGAATAAGTTGTTGCTCGCCTTGCCCAGCCCCTTAGCCAACTTGAGCACTCGTAAACTATCTTGGCTTAACGTTACCCAAATTCCCGGCTGCCGATTTAACTGATTTAACTCGCTGTCCTGTTGATGGAAGCTCAGCAACCGCCCAATATGGGTCACACGCGAAAAAGCCACGCTAATCGCCGCTTCCAATGCTTTATCTTTAAGTTGTACCTCACCGCTTTGATTTGGCAGTGACTCGGCAGCGATTTCCACCAGCGTTCCGAGTAATGGCTTAGCGCGACGTATCATGATAATACCCACTGTAGTAGGAAGATCTGAGGGATCAGCAATAAACGCTTCATCCAGTTAAATTTAAACAAAGCACTAATAGTAATTAACATAATTTGTGCGGATTCTATTAAAGTCTCTACTTCAATACAAATTGTTGCCATTAGTTTTTATGGGGATTTTAGATGCTTGAAACTGTTTTACATTTAAAAACAATAGATTGCTTATTAAGGTTTTATTAAAGTTATTTGACGTATCATTGCTATCACAACGCTGCACAAGCGAACTAAGTCAATACGTCCCCAAATGAGCCCTATTGATTAATGCCACTCATCATTTACGTTATTTATGCTGGCTTACCCACCAACAACTCACACTAAATGGAGCAATAAATAGCCGGCTTACTCCATCACACCAGTCATTCGCTTAAATTTCATGCAATTCCGTTCAGTTGAAATACACGCTAAATCAGATATAAACCCTCTAACTCAATCTAAATGAAAACAGGTAAGATATTGATTAGTAATTAAAATAAAGACTAGTTTTCATCTTATACAACCTATTAATAACCTAGCGATCACAGCGGAAGTAAAAACATCTAGACGTCTAAATTGACAGGTTATCAGGGATCAAATATGCTTTGCCTCAAGTTGCTAGGATACGATGCCGAGGCAACACTGAATTTAAGCGAGTTTGACTGCCAAGGATCCTGCGGAAAAACCCTAAGCGAAAGAGAGATAACATTTGAGCAATCCAACAGCAGCACAGCACAGCCCGGCATCTTTTATTGCCCTGTTGCCATTATTTGTTTTCCTTGGTCTTTTCATTGGCGCGGGTGTGTATTTCCAAAGCCAAGGTGTCGACTTTGCCTTCTATCAATTACCCAGCGTTATCGCTATTTTACCTGCAATCATTCTGGCGTTGATTTTATCAAAACAGAAATTAAATCAATCGATTGATACCTTTATTGGCGGTATTGGTCACAGCAATATTATTGCAATGTGTTTAATTTACTTACTTGCAGGCGCCTTCGCTGCAGTCGCGAAAGCCACTGGCGGCGTCGATGCTACTGTTGCTCTTGGTTTATCGTTAATACCATCGAACCTGTTACTACCTGGTTTCTTCGTGATTGCCGCTTTTATCGCAACGGCCATGGGAACCTCTATGGGGACAATCGCGGCTGTCGCTCCAATCGCCCTAGGCGTAGCCGACCAAGCGCAAATCGACTATGCACTGATGGCGGGAGCCGTGATGTCTGGCGCCCTATTTGGTGACAACTTGTCGATTATTTCCGATACCACCATTGCAGCTACGCGCACCCAAGGCTGTGATATGAAAGATAAATTTCGTGAAAATTTGATTTTCGCTATCCCCGCATCACTGCTAACTTTAATCGCCTTTGTATTTGCCGGACAAGGCCAAGCAGAATTAGCAACACAGAATATCGATCTTATTAAGGTCATTCCTTATCTGACCATTTTGATCTTAGCTGTGGCAGGTCTGAACGTATTTGTGGTCTTAACCTTAGGTATCTTATTAGCGGGCGCAACCGGCCTGTTTACTATGGATTACGGCGTGATCCAATTCGGTAAAGATATTTATGCTGGCTTTAGCAATATGCAGGAGATTTTCATTCTATCTATGCTAGTGGGTGGTTTAGCCGCACTCATGCAGCAGCAAGGTGGTCTTGCCTTTGTGAGTAAACAGATTGAAAAGCTGATCACTCGTTTCTCCAAGGCGCAAGGTGAAGCTTCATGCCGCGCTGCTGAGCTAGGCATGGCAGGTATAGTCGCAGTGACTAACTCTTGTGTGGCTAACAACACGGTTTCTATCGTGGTGACGGGGGATATTGCAAAAGACTTAGCAGAGAAGCATGGCGTGAGTCCGAAACGTGCCGCCAGCATACTCGATATTTTCGCCTGTATTATCCAAGGTTTGATCCCGTATGGCGCACAAGCCCTACTGATCGCATCGACCTTTAGCATCACGCCATTAGCAGCGGTATCACACGCTTGGTACTGTATGATTTTAGCCGTAGTGGCTGTTGCGATTGTAATTTTCCGCAAACGACACTAAATGATATTTGAGTCGCATGAGTAAAATCTAACGTTTATGACAAGGAACGCACTAGGCGTTCCTTGTCATTTTAAAGCCCTCTTTTGACGAAAAAGCATCAACTCGCTTGCCTTCATTAAACAATTCAGGCAAGTTACCGCATTCAATGTGGTCATATCCCGTCAGTATATTTTTAGTCTCCATGAATCCTCTTTATCACCAAGAACCAAGTTATTACGATCTACATCGTCTTATTACATGGTTGATTGTAGGCGCAGCCTTTATTAGTGCTTCTGGAGTATTAATTGCTATTTATGCTGAATATCAAAATGTTGGAGTTCAAGTCTTACAAATACGAGCTGATTTTTTAGGTAACTATATCAATTCACCCCTCGCTTATGTGTTTAATTTAAGCTTATTAGCTGCCGGGCTCTGCATACTCATTTCAATGACCGGGCTCTACTTACTAAAACTAGATACGTTTAGCCAATGCATAGCACTTACAGGTGCTTGGGTAGGAGTCTCTGTGATTTTAATGGGAATATTCCCTATTAACTTTTTGAACATACACAGAATAGTTTCAACGAGTTATCTATTAAGCACCCTCATCTTACACAGCCTTGTGATTATAGCGGGGATAGTGCCTCGGTTTATTTGCCCAAAGCCACTGTTCTATTTGAGCCTGATCAGCTTTTGTAGTGCCGTGAGTTTAACCCTGCAATTAGATTGGACAATATTGGATTTCCCTCCCTGTGTGCCCCAAACACACTTTTGTACTGTTTCAGCCAATATGTGGCTCCAAACTAACTTGAGTATTATTTGGTGTTTAAGCCTAGCCTTTGCAATGCGGCGCCTATCAAAAATACTGTATCATCGCGCCCAAGAACGCCAAATACTTTAGGGTAATCCATGCGCTTAGCAAAATACCTCGCCCAGTGTGGCATAGGCTCACGCCGTGAAGCCTGCCGTTTGATTGAGGCTGGGCGCATCACACTCAATGGCGGTATCGCCCGCCACACAGATCCCATCTGTTTGGACGAGTCATTAAACTGCCTCGACAGTATTGAGCTTGATGGCGCACCTATCACTAAAGCCGAAACGCTCGCCTATTGGGTATTTAACAAAGCTGTGGGCACGGATTGCCGTCTGCTTGAGCAAGATGAAGAGAGCCTTATACACCTGCTTCCCAAAGCACCAAGACTCTATCCCGTCGGCAGGCTCGATAAGGATTCCCGCGGCCTGTTGCTGTTAACTAACGATGGTGAGCTGACCCATAAACTGATGCACCCCAGTTTTGCCCACAGCAAAACCTACCATGTGCGCCTCGATAGGCCATTCGCAGATGATTTTATTGAACAAATGGCCAGTGGAGTGCGTTATAAAGACCTGCAAACCCTGCCCTGCCAAGTCCGCCGCCTCAGTTCGGACAGCTTTGAAATCGTACTGACTCAGGGATTAAATCGACAAATTCGGCGTATGTCTAAGGCACTCGGATATCGCGTTATCGATCTTGAGCGCATCGCCATAATGGCGCTGAATTTACGCGAATTAGCATCTGGTGAGTTACAAGAAGGGCAAATGCGGCCACTAACACCACAGGAAACCACAGCGCTTAAAACGGCACTGGTTACAGCGTAAACTAAAAAACCGAAGATAATTACGGATGGAATATCTACATTAGACCTTCTGATTTCTGCCAATAGCAGCCATCTGCTGTTAACTCTCTTATGCCCCAAAGAAAGATAATTGTATCGTCAATTGTGCTGCATGAATTGTCATTGTTTCCGCAGTGACTCGCCGTCTATTTCTTTCAAAATAAGCATCCCAGAGGCTCGACGGCGCCATCCATGTCGCCAACGGTCACTGGTACACCAATGCCAATCCTAACTAACACTTCTGCTGTTAGTTTAGCTAAAAAGCTATTGCCCCAAAACAAGATAATTTTGTCGTCCGTTTGCAGCATGAATTGTCATTGCTTCCCCAGTGACTCGCCGTCTATTTCTTTCAAAATAAGCATCCCTGAGGCTCGACGGCGGCATCCATGCCGCCAACGGTCACTGGTACAACAATGCCAATCTTAACTAACACTTCTGCTGTTCGTTTAGCTAAAAAGCTATTGCCCCATTATTCGTTAGCGAGAGAAACTGATGCACCGGATAACACTAAATAGCGCCTTATATTTTCTAATGTCTTGGCACTCAGATCTGACTTTAAAATACTAGATCAATATACAGTTATAATTTCACGCTGGTAATCCGTGAGAAAAGAGATCGAAAAACTGGTTTTTTATACTCGATTAACTTCCTACACCTTTGTAATTAATAGAATGTTTTTATGATTTAATAAGTTGTTGTAGAGACCTCTACATCAACTTGTTCTGTTTTGCGTGGGACTTATTCAACTTTTCTGAAAGTGATGTTAACTTTATCACATCATTTCAATGCATTAGCGTGGCATAGTTGCTGTAAGTAAAATTTTAGGCAGCAGTTTATTGAGTAGCGATTCAATAAGCTGTTGAACAAATACTAAGACGTTATGTGCCACCACTCACTCGGAGATAAGTTATGTCGTTAGATTTTTTTGATTCATCAGGTCAGCCTTATGCATATTGTGATGATGGAGATACAATATTTACCTTTGGCGGTGCGCCAATAGCATTCATTGATGGGGATTCTATTTATTCATTTTCAGGCGTTCATTTAGGCTTTTTTGAAAATGGAAATATATGGGATCATCGTGGTGGTGTTATCTTGTTTACACAAGGTTCAAATGGCGGTCCAATGAAACCATTACAAGCACTCAAACCATTAAAAGGTCTTAAATCCTTAAAACCACTAAAGGGGTTAAAATCCCTCAAGCCATTAAAAGCTTTAAAAAGCATGAATTGGTCATCAATGAGTCCTCAACAACTATTTGAGGTCTAGGCACATAGCAAGCTGTTAAAGCAGGACAAAATACAGTTGGCTTTTTTCGTTCCTCAACATATATTTAGCCTCTTAACAGGGCGTACGACCTATCTTTTGTGGCAAGTCTTCTAGTCTCGATGGACGTTGAGGATTTAAATAATAACAATTTAAGCATGTCGGTTATGAAAGCTGAAGTTTATAACATCTGTTCCACCAATCTTGGAAGGTAATAATGATAATCAGGAAATTTGAAGTCAACAACTTTAGGTTATTGCAAAGTAGCTCCTTAGATATGACTGATGGATTGACATTACTTGTTGGCAAAAACAATACAGGGAAAACGTCATTTGTCGTCTTATTAGAAAAATTTCTAACAAAATCAAACCCATCATTTAATTATAGTGACTTTCCTGTTTCCCTACGGGAGAAATTACATAACATCTCAGAAGAAACAAATATTGATGAGCTGAGCATACGATTAAATATATGTATAGAGTATTCAGATGGCGACAACCTAGAAAATATTTCTGAGTTTATGCTGGATTTGGACCCTGACAGAACGACTATCAATATTTTGTTTGAAGCGAAAATAGATAAAGATGTCCTTATTTCGCGTATTCCAAAAATTAAGGAAGGTGCTGAAGAAGGGAAATTTCAGATAGAAAAACGTATTTTTATTGAAAAAAACATTAGTAAATTTATTAATACCTCCATCTACGCCTATGATGACTTCGGTTATGAAGGAGAGAAGCCTTATTATTTAGAGAACCGAGGAGAGCTAGTAGAAAAAGATTTTAAAAATGTTGGAAAAATATTAAATCTTCAGGTTATTCATGCCAAAAGGAATGTTGCCAGTTCTGATGAGACAGGAAAAAGTCCATTATCTTCCGTTACTACACAATTCTTTAAAAAACTTGATGACTCTGATGATGGCCGTCTAGATAATATTAGGAATGCTCTAATTACAATCGATCAGGGCTTGGAAGAACAGTATGCAGCTGTATTCAGTGAATTTTTATCTAATTCATCTACTTTTTTAAATTTGAATGGTTTGAAAGTTATTTCCGATATTGAAGCGAGTGCACTAATAAAAGATTCTTCAAAAATTATCTATGGAACAACAAATGATCATTTGCCTGAAAATCTAAATGGACTTGGTTATCTCAACATTCTCTATCTTTTACTTAAAGTAGAGATAGCTAAAAAAGATTTTGAAGCCTCTCTGGCTGATATAAATTTACTACTGATAGAGGAGCCTGAGGCACATACTCATCCACAAATGCAGTCTGTTTTCTCGAAAAAAATAAGAGAATTGGTAGGAGGAACTTTTGTATTGCAGACTATTATTTCTACGCACTCGTCTTACCTTGTATCAAACTCAGAGTTCAAAGATATCCGTTATCTTGCGAAAAATGATGATAATGTTACGTTCAAAAACTTTCATACAGATCTAGCTAGCCAATATTCCAAAGTAGAAGATGGAGCAAAATCATACCAATTCTTAGAGCAGTACCTAAAAATTCAAAATGCTGAATTGTTTTTTGCAGATAAGGCTATTTTCATTGAAGGAACAACTGAAAGAATGTTACTGCCGTTATTCATTAAGGAGTTTGATAAAAACTGTAAAGATGAAAAAGCAAAAATTGCTCAACAGAACATATCAGTTATTGAAGCTGGAGCAAATGCTAAAGCATTCGCTCCATTTCTAGAATTTATTGGCATTAAATCTTTAATAATTACTGATTTGGACAGTACGAAAAAAGAAACTAAAAAAGATAATAACGATAAAGAATCGACTAGTTATCCAGCTTGTCCTGTTGATGAATCAACTCATACGAGTAACGAAACATTAAAATATTTTTTCTCGGCACCATCGATAGAAGAGGAAGAAGAGTTCTCACAGTGGTTTCAAAAATTAAAACAAGAAAAACAAAAATCGCGTTCTCAGAATGTTTATATTGTTTATCAAAGTGAAGAGAACGGCTACCATGCTAGATCCTTCGAAGATGCTTTTATGAACTCTAATAAGCTCGAAATAAAAAATATGAGCGATAAGTTATTAGGTCTAAAAAACAAAAAAGAGCTCCAAGATGTAGAGACAGCTAATATTTATGTTCTGACTGATACAGTGTTAGCTAAAAAATCTGACTTTGCAGCATCTTTGCTTTATATGGCTCTCACGGATCAAATGACTTGGGTGACACCAAAATATATTAATGAGGGACTAAAATGGATCAGCCAGTGATGTCTCCATTAGATCAAATAAAGAATTGTATCGAAACAGGGCAATCATTTGTTCTTCAAGGTGGTGCCGGAAGCGGGAAAACTGAAACCTTAAAGCGAACAGTTCAGTTTTGCGAAGATAACTATCCTGAAAAAAAGATTGTGTGTATAACACATACGAATAAAGCGGTTGAAGAGATCGCCGATCGTGTTGGCTCGGGGTATGAGATTTCAACCATTCACTCATTCTTAAATACTCTAATTAAAACTTATAAGAAAAACTTATTAACTGTCTTACCCCAGCTGTTTTGTATACCTGAATTTAATAGGAATGACTTAGATACATATAATGGCGATGATAAAGTTCAAAAAAATGAGGAACACGAACGGTTTAAAAAGTTTCATGAACGTTTAGAAAGCATGCGTTTCACAGTCTTATCTGAAGAAACAGAAAAGGTCGTCGGCAAGAAAGATTACGATAAAGCCCCTGAACAATACAATTTAAAACTAAACACCCAAATTGAAGATATAAATGCTCGTATTCGTGAATCTATAGAGCAGCACCATCATACTGATGTTGAGTATAATGAAACCCCTTTCGATAGCTTCAAGAATGCGACATTTGGGCATGATGGGCTTATCAAGATTACATCTATTTTATTCGGGAAATATCCTAACCTAGGAAAAATAGTTAGAGATAAATATGACGCTATTTTTATTGATGAATATCAGGATACTGATGAGAAGATTATACAAAGTTTCATTTATGACACGCCTGATGAAAGCAGCATTACTATAGGATTGTTTGGAGATAGCGAGCAGGCTATCTATGAGGATGGGATAGGATCAGCAAAAGAAATAATTGCTGATGGTAGGTTAAAGTTAATTGAAAAGGAAGATAACTTCCGTTGTTCACCTCAAGTAATTAAGGTCGCCAACAAATTTAGAACTGATGGGTTAGAACAAAAAGTCGCTTTTAAAGTAGTTGAAGGTGAAATGGAAAGTGATGCAGATCGGGATGGTTCAGCAAAACTTATTTATGCATTTAAACCAGAAAAACCTAAAAAACCAAGCGCGCCCAAAAAGAATGCCTCTGATGATGAAAAAGAAGTATATCAAACTGCAATAGAAGTTTATGAACAAAAATTGCATGATTATAAAATTGAATACAATCGAAGACTCGAAGCCCTTGTAGCTAGTGCACAAAAAGAGATCGGTAGTCATGTACTGTTGAAACTTCCAAATAAGTCAGTTGCTCATGATGCTAACTTTGGAAGTTTATATCGTTTATTTGATGTTCGTTATGGTGATACTCGAGAAACGATGAAGAAGCACCTTGACCGACTCCAGTTTGGTCAACTTTGTGAAATTCTAAAGCTATTTAAATGTTCAAATAAAGATAAAAGAGCGTTTAACAGGTTGATTTTACTGTTAAAGAAACAAGGTTTTTTAATTAAAACTCGCAATGATAAAAAAGATTTACACATCGCTTTGAACGGCTTGTTGAACTCCGATAAATCTGCATATGGTGTAATGATAGAAGCTATATCTTTAGAAGTGATTTCTATATCTGAAAGTCATAATGCTTACCTAAATCGTAAAAAAGTTGAGCTTGAACGAATTACAAGCGAGAAATATTTAGAGTCTTTTAAAACCTTAAAAATTGATGGTTATAATACGAAACCTCAGATGTTCAAGTATATTGATGAAAATAAAGATTCAAAAATATCAAAAGACATTATTGAAGATCAATTTGATGAACGCATGCGGGATATTCTAATTGAGGATTTTTATACTGGCTTGTTTGGGGGAAGTTTAAAATTCGAAGAGATTTTTGCATTTTACATGTATGAAAATGACGACAGTAATTTTATGACAATGCATAAAACCAAAGGTACTGGCATTGAGAATGTTGTCGTAGTTTTAGATGAGTTTAATTGGACAAGATATGATTTCTCTAGCTGTTTTGAAAATAAAAATTCAAATCCTACAAGGCAGGAATTATCAAGGAAATTACTATATGTTGCATGCTCAAGAGCTAAGAGACATTTGATTTGTGTTCGACTTTTGAATGATGCTGCTGAAGTAGAGAAAATACAACATTATATCGAAAATTGTGAAGAAGTTACTGTATAGCGCACTACTATATAGCCGTATAATCGAGTAGCCGGAGGTGTCTAGCCTCCAGCCCCTCTGCATGCGGCTCCGCACAGGGCGGCTCATTTAGAACGCCTAGCCTAAACCTTCTGGTTAGGGTAATGAACTGCGATCCATCCATCTCTTAGTGAACATAAACCCGCTTTCTTAAGATGATCATTAGTAATGATAATGACTATCGTAAAGTTTAGAGCTTAAGCACTAGCTAGCTTTTGTCCAAAAGCGTGCAGCGTAAGGCTTTTAAATCTACAGATTACACTAACGCTAAAAAGGTGAGCCATGGTGATTTGCGAGACGACCGTCCGCCCCATGGACGGGGCGGTCGAGCATCCAAGGATGATGGGATGGACACCTCTTGTGAAGTAGGCGTCATTTACGCCATATTGAATTTGCACGTTCAATAACAACAAAAGGTGTCCAAAATGAAAGTTACACTAATAGGAATTGATCTCGCAAAAAATATCTTCCAAGTATGTGGAGTTAATCAAGCAGGCAAGAGTGTTTTTAACCGTTCGATTAAACGTGCTCAGCTCCTGAC
>NZ_JAKKRS010000018.1:0-130470 GCF_025654025.1 Shewanella sp. SM55
TCATCCAATCGCGGAAGGCCCGAAGGTCCCCTCCTTTCCCCCGTAGGGCGTATGCGGTATTAGCAGTCGTTTCCAACTGTTATCCCCCTCGACTGGGCAGATCCCTAGGCATTACTCACCCGTCCGCCGCTCGCCGCCTCAGGAGTAAACTCCCTTGCGCTGCCGCTCGACTTGCATGTGTTAGGCCTGCCGCCAGCGTTCAATCTGAGCCATGATCAAACTCTTCAATTAAAGTTTTGTTGCTTCCGTCTTGCGACTTCAGCGGCTCAATGAATTCTGATTTTTTGTTTCTCGCACTCCCTATAAAAGAAGGTCTGAAACAAACTGTACATATTGCTATGAACACTCATTGTTACATTGATTTAAATTTTTGACTGCCAACCCGAAGGCTAAGCAGTTTCGATTAACTCAACACCTGTGAGTGCCCACACAGATTTCTTGTTTTATCTTGTTAAAGAGCGTTGACCACATACCGTTGCCGGCGGGTCGTGCTGATGCTTCATCAGCTCAGGGTCGTGCATTTTACGCATTTCCCGTTTCGCGTCAAGGAGTATTTTTCAACTTCTTGCTGCGCTTGAATTAAGTGCTTAAAAGCCACTCAATTCAACTTAACTCGTCAGCTGGCTTTCGCTGTCTGCCGTGTCAGTGGATGCGCATTATAGGGAGATTGAGAAAGTCCGCAACCCCTAAATTTAAGATAATTGTCATTTTCTCGCTGTTCGTTGGATATTTGACCTGACCCGCTAGTTTTTAACCTTTATAATGCTAAAAATCACTCAATTAGGGACTTTTCTATGTCAGGGCCACTCAGAACTTACCAAGGTATTCATCCTCAATTAGGCAATAGCGTGTATGTAGATGAAGCTTCGGTGCTTGTTGGCGATATTGCGTTAGATACTGATGCCAGTATTTGGCCTATGGTGGCGGCGCGTGGTGATGTTAACCATATTCGTATTGGTAAGCGCTCGAACGTCCAAGACGGTAGCATATTACATGTGACCCGTAAGTCAGCTTCTCGTCCCGATGGTCATCCACTGATTATTGGTGATGATGTGACTATTGGTCACAAGGCTATGCTTCACGGTTGCAAAGTCGGTAACCGAGTATTAGTGGGCATGGGTGCGATTATTCTCGACGGTGCGATTTTAGAAGATGATGTGATCTTAGGTGCGGGCTCTTTAGTGCCACCAGGCAAGGTATTACAGAGTGGCTATTTATATGTAGGGAGCCCAGTTAAGCAGGCTCGCCCATTAACGCCTGCCGAAATTGCCTTTTTGCCAGAATCAGCCGACAACTATGTCAGACTGAAAAACGAATACTTAGTTGAGTTACAAAACATCTAGTCACTTATAGTTAGTCGCTTACAGTTAATCGCTTAGCGTCACTATAGCTATATAAGAAAGGCGGCAAAGACTCATTCAGTCTCTGCCGCCTTTTGCTATTCGCTGATTCAGAAAACTATCTAAGTTCGATAAGTTTAGCCTAAGTGTACTGCCCCAAACTCATCAAACTCTTCGGCTTCAATTAAATCTTCAGCCATTTCTTCGGCATCAAATCTCACCGCATCAAACAATGCCAGCATAGCGGCGGCTTCATTGGCACTCGGCTGTTCAGAGAAATCATTCAGCTCGGCTAACTTATTCACACTGATATAGCACTTGATGTTCATCCCCTGTGACTGCGCGATAAAGCAGACTCGCTTGTAGGCGTCGTCCCAATATTGCAGTTCGGGAAAAAGAATACTTTGATTCATGCTTCCTACTTAGGCTCGGCCATTAGTTTATCCCTCAAAAGATTTAATACCACTTGAGTATCGGGCTCGATACCTCGCCATAGGGTAAAACTCTTAGCCGCTTGTCCGACTAACATGCCGAGCCCATCAATAACCTTAGCTGCACCTTGAGATAGCGCCCATTGGTTAAAAGCGGTGACCGAGGCGCCATACATCATGTCATAACAAACAGTTTGGGTGGTGATGATATGCGCTGGCAAAGTTGGCAACTCGCCCGCAAGACTCGCCGAAGTTGAATTGATGATGACATCGAACTCGCCCACAAGCTCATTCATTTCTACGGCGGTGACTCTATTTGCGAAAGCACCGTTATCCACCGAAGTAAAGATATCGACCAGAAGCTGTGCCTTAGTGTGAGTGCGATTACTGATGATCAGCTGCGCAATTCCCGCATTTAATAACGGCAGAATACAACCGCGCGCCGCACCACCAGCACCAATAAGTAACACGCGCTTATCTTGCAGGCTGCCTAAGTTAGCGATGAGATCGGCCACCAGCCCTAAACCATCGGTGTTATCACCGCGAATAGTGCCATCGGCCAATAAACTTAAGGTGTTTACCGCGCCAGCAAGCTTGGCCTCTGGGCTGAGACTGTCACACAGCGCAAAAGCTTGCTCCTTAAAAGGCACTGTCACATTCACGCCCTTGCCGCCCGCATTGAAAAACGCCGTCAGAGAGGCTTCAAAACCATCGACCGGAGCAAGAATGGCTTCATAGGTTAATAACTCTTGGGTGGGCGCGGCAAATTGTCCATGGATGAACGGCGATTTACTGTGGCTAATTGGATTGCCAAACACTGCGTATCTGTCTGTCATAGCGATATTAAATTTTAGGTTCAATGGCTTTGCAGTCTACCGCGCTTTTGAGCCTAGGCAAGACGAATTATGTTCAACTAAATTTCACGTTGGGTTTCACGCTATAATGCGCCATCGGCTCAATACTCTCTATTTTAGTGAACGACTATTCCAATGAACTGGCTTAAAAAGATTTTTAGCAAACACACTCCACCGCAGGATGATCGCGATCCGAGCCAATCTAACGCTTACGACTTAATCGGCGGCGAAAAAGTGATCCGCGCTATCACCAAATGTTTTTATCAGAAGATGGCAAGCTCTGCAGAAACGACAACACTGCTTGCTATTCATAGAGCGCCAATTGCGGAATCAGAGCAGAAGTTGTTCGAATTTTTAAGTGGTTGGCTCGGCGGGCCGCAGCTCTATCAGCAGAAATATGGTCATCCCGCATTGCGAGCACGGCACATGCATTTCGCCGTCGATGAGGCGATGCGGGATCAATGGCTGTTTTGTATGAAATTTGCGATTGAAGAAAACATTAATAAGCCAGAGCATCGAGCCGCCATCTTTGAGGCGATTTCAACTCTGGCCGATCATATGCGTAATCAATAACGTGGATATGGCATCTACTTTTTATGATTAACGGCTAAACCCAGTCGCGGGGTTTGAGGTAGTTATCATACAAATCTGCCTCTGGGCTTCCCGCCTCTGGTGTATAAGCATATTGCCAACGCACTAATGGCGGCATCGACATTAAGATAGACTCGGTACGTCCACCAGTCTGCAGACCAAACAACGTGCCTCTGTCGTAGACTAAGTTGAACTCAACATAACGACCACGACGATAGAGTTGGAACTGACGCTCACGCTCACCGAATTCAGTCTCTTTACGACGCTCGACAATCGGCGCATAGGCCGTTAAGAAGCCATTACCTACAGCTTGCATAAAGCTAAAGCTTTGCTCGAATCCTGCTTGATTCAAGTCATCGAAAAACAATCCACCCACGCCGCGGGTTTCATTACGATGCGGCAGGAAGAAATACTCATCGCACCATTTCTTATACTTGGGATAAACCTCATCCCCGAAAGGCGCGCAAATATCCTTAGAAGTCAGGTGCCACTCGCGCACATCTTCCTCGAAAGGATAATAAGGCGTTAAATCAAAGCCACCGCCAAACCACCACACGGGATCAGCACCCTCTTTTTGAGCAATAAAGAAGCGCACATTGGCGTGAGTCGTCGGGATATACGGATTATTAGGATGGATCACTAAAGACACACCCATAGCTTCAAAACTGCGACCCGCCAGTTCTGGGCGATGCGCCGTAGCTGACGCAGGCATAGCGGCGCCAGTCACATGGGAAAAGTTAACCCCAGCTTGCTCGAACACTGCACCTTGGGTTAATACTCGGCTCGTGCCACCACCGCCTTCGGCGCGGGTCCATGAATCGGCGGCAAACGTTGCTTGACCATCCAGCACCTGTAAACCAGCACAAATTCGGTTTTGTAGATCGATTAAAAACGCTTTTACCACTGCAACATCAGGCACACTCATATTGTTATCCTTATTATTGGTTTGCTCATTGTCCATTTCGTAAAATCTTACCGCTTCGCGCATCGATAATGGTCGAGGGCTGACCTTGCTCTCCGAGTTCACCTAATACGAGTGCATCAATTTTACCTGTAAAATCTGCGAGAATTTCATCGGCAGTTAATGCTGGCTCTTCACCCGCAAGGTTAGCGCTGGTCGACACTAAAGGTTTATTGAGCGCGCGGCACAGGGATTGCACTCCAGCATGGGCAGATACTCGCACTGCGATAGAGTCAAATTCACCACAGAGGTATTTTGAAACCTGCGCTTTGATTGGCATTACAAAGGTAAAAGGCCCCGGCCACTTGGAAAATGCAAACTCGAGCTGCTCAGCCGTTAATTGCGATTCATCAACATAAGCCAAAAGCTGCTGAAAATCACTGGCGACTAAGATCAGTCCCTTTTGCCATGGGCGCTGTTTTACAGCCAATAACTTTTGGATAGCAGTGTCATTATCTGGGTCGCAACCTAGGCCATAAACGGCCTCGGTTGGATAAGCGATAACACCACCGTTAAGCACAATATCTTTTATGTCAGATGGGTGCAGCTGCAACATCTTAGGATCACCTTTTGAGTATTGTCGATTTCAACAATCAAATTATTGGATAAATTCGAATACTGACCGCCCCATCAGCGGTCAGCCGAGGATTATACGCAAGCCACTTTCATCGGCCAAATATTAAGATGCAGGTCACACAATAAACTAAAGTGGTCTTTTGTATTTACAGCTTTTTTGCGGGCATTCTAAACGCATCCCAGCCGCACCTTTACGCTCGACTAAGATCCCAAAACCACAACTCGGGCAAGCTTCAGCAACCGGAGGATAATTCACAATAAACTTACACTTAGGGTAAGCACTGCAGGCATAAAAACTCTTTCCGAAGCGACTCGTTCTGTGCTCAAGCTTACCCGCTTTGCATTCAGGGCAAGGAATGTCAGGCTTGTCACTCGCTTGATCCTGTTTTTCAATATGCGTGCAGCTAGGGTATTGAGTGCAACCAATAAAGATCCCAAATCGACCAGATTTTACCGCCAGCTCGTGGCCGCATTCAGGACATACAGAACCTTCAATCACTTGAGTTTCAATGAATTCGTGTTGCACTAAGGGACGAGTGTAATTACAGCTAGGGTAATTATTACAGCCAATAAAACCGCCGTGCTTACTGTGTTTGACCGATAACTCGCTGCCACATTCAGGGCAAAGTTCGTATTCTTTTTCCAGTGCGTGTTCGTGGGCACTAAATAATTGTTCATCAATCTTAGACATAATCATTCACCACCTGTCGTAGCGCATTAGGATATCAAGCGCAGTGCCATCAAGGAATTTATGGCATCAAAAAAGGAGGTCTTAGCCTCTTATTAAACCATTTGGAGCATAAGTCATAAACACATGATTTTAGTCAATTTATTATTTATAACAGTGAGTTAATTTATTTTTTGCAAGCAACAAAACCAATCTAAATCAAAGTAAATCGAACTAACAAAAACCAATGTGGGCATTTTGTGGATCATGCTAAAGGATTAAAGCGCGTCGCTTCGAATAAATGGTCAGGTGCCAAATGAGCATAGCGCATCGTCATTTGAATCGAACCATGCCCAAGTATTTTTTGTAATGTGAGGATATTGCCACCGTTCATCACAAAGTGCGATGCAAACGTGTGGCGCAATACGTGACTAGCTTGGCTCTTAGGTAGCTCAATACCAGAAGATTTTAACACGGCAAGAAACGGCTTGTAGCAATCAGCAAACAAGCGGCCATTACCTATGGGTAGTTTTGCACGCAGCTCGCGTGTAATTGGAACTGTACGATTCTTGCCATTCTTGGTATCTATAAAATTAATACGGTCTTTTAATATCTGTGAGCTGGTAAGGTTCTGGGCCTCACTCCAACGCGCGCCAGTACTCAAGCAGATTTTTACAATCAGCCGCATATCACCAGAGAGTAAACTGAGCAGATGTTCAATTTGTGGCTTAGACAAAAATGTCATGTCTCTGGCAGGGGTTTTGACTAACGAAACCGATTTGAGAGGATGCTCGCCTGGGAATTCTCCAGCAGCAATAAGTACGCTGTATACCGAGTGCAGGCGCTCAAACTCCAGATTGGCTGTTTTAGGGGTGATCTTATCTAACCGCCGCGCCCGATAGTTTAAATAAAAGCTGGTGTTAACTTGTTGGCTTTGCGGGTTATCCATCAACTTACAAGTGGCAATTAACTTTTTACGGGTATTTTCACCCTCTTTTAAATTTTTGCCGTGTAAATGAAACCAACGCTCAATTAACTCCAGCAATGGGCGCCTGTCGATAGGCGCGTCGAGCCAGTCTTTATTATGGTGCTGCGACAATATGAACTTCTCATATTTTGTCGCTTCGGTTTTGGTCTCAAACGTGCGTCGATAACGTTTACCATTGCGGCCGGAGGGGCGAATATCAACACGGTAGCCGCCATCAACTTTAGTAATGCTCATTTAAAACCTTAACCTATTGGTGCAATTAGCCGCGACTACTGAGCTATATTTTCACGATAAATAAAAGGAATGACGATTTTATCTGGAGTGGTGCCAAACTTAGTTGCGAGAAAAGCTTTAAGGCGATCTTCGTTTAACAAACCATCTTCATCAAACCGTTCACGGTTATCAAGCCATGCTTTCCAAAAGGCCAATTGCTCATCTGTTAATTGCACATGTGAGGCTTCAACCTCCCATTTTTTCCCGTTGCAATCATTCCCAGTGATATCACAACCGTCAGGTGCGTATTTGACCATGGCTACACCTTGGCCGCGATTCGCAGCAAACGGGGCAACCTCAAGTATTACTCTCACATAATCAGCACCTGTTTGCTCTTGAAGATCTTTCGCGGCAGCTTTCGCGGTTTCAGCTCTATCTAATTGTGTTACTGCGGTCGGAGCCACAATACCCCAGCGTAAGCGCTTTCTGTCCTGCCAGCTGTTATCTTCCTCTGAAATGACTTCATAAGGATGCGCAACAGGTTTGGTCGCAGTGAGCGCTTGCTCTGCTGGCACTGTTGTAGCAGGAGCTTGCTCGATTGGCGCATTAACCACTGGCAGTTGTTCTGCTTGCACAGTTGCTGCACCAGGTGACGGTTTAGCTGGCTCCATAAATACTGCAAAGAGGAATAAGAAGACGATGGCACCAAGGCCATAGAATTTAAATACTTGCCCGCGAGTTGCTTTGCCAGCCCAAGAGGGGTTAAGTAACCCAATCACGCAAATAGTTGATGATGCTAAAAACAATAATGCTAGAACGGTATCCATTCGTTTAATTCCTCTTACTGCATATAAATACTACGGGTCGTTTGCGAGGCTAGTGTATTACTCACTTAATCGGTAAGCGCCCGCCGCTTGCTAAGCATTCTTCGATGGTTTTATATGGGGTATAGGTTTTGGTGCGCTTATAAGAGCGGCTGGATTTGTCGTGGCAAATGTCGTTTTTGCTCTTTTTTACATTGGGTTCGCTGGCATCTTCATTGGCGAAGCTGGCGGGGGCGAATAAATATAGCGTTAAGCAAACTACTATCCATTTCATCAATTAACTCCTTTTAATTACTTTGTAAAAACTCGCTATTTAAAAATCATTACAGCGCTTTACCTGTAAATACCACTTTGCCGACGATGGTGCAGTTACCATTAATCTCTACGAATTTATTTGGCCAGTCGGGGTTTAGGGCTTTGAGGTATTTTTTATTGCCATCGATGATCAGCTGCTTGAAGGTGGCTTGGTTTTCATTTTGATAAGGGGTGATGTCAAAGATACTTAATTACACCGATAATTAATCCAGTGCATGTCAGTACCGTTCCGAAAAGCCATAGCTTTAGGCTTATAAATTCTAGTTTGAGATCCGACAATGATTTTTTCACATCTTTCATATCAGTCTTTATTTCACCGATATCGCGTTTGATGTATTCAACATCGGATTCGAGCCTTGCGATTCTTTCTTCCATACCACCACCGCCCCCTGAGTGCTTACTCTGTTTATTCATATTATCAGAGTCAGAGAACAAATTGCTGACATTATTGGGATAATGTTTGTTCATCTCATCTCGCCTTTCGGTTCATTGATTCTTCGAGCTTTTTGACATTGATAAACTGCTGGCTGCCACAGTTCTCGCACATCACTACGTAGGATGAAAACACCCCGTATTCTTTTTGGTTATTCGCTTCGGGGTTAAACACATTCACATCATGGTCAATGGTGATCAACCCATGCTCATCACCCAAAATCAGCAGTTCACCTGTGCCACACAGATGGCAAGGGCGGCAACCTATGGTCTGATTGAAGAAATCAATCACTTCATCTCTTTTTGTACAGGCGTAATATTCAAAATTGCTCATGATTTATTCCTTTAATTATAAGGCTTTACCTGTGAATACCACTTTGCCAACGATGGTGCAGTTGCCATTGATAGGGACAAATTTATTAGGCCAGTCGGGGTTTAAGGCTTTGAGGTATTTTTTATTGCCATCGATTATTAGCTGCTTGAAGGTAGCTTGGTTTTCATCATCCAGGCGCGCCACTACATAGCTGCCGTTCTCCACCTGTGCGTCGGGGTCGACATAAATCAAATCGCCTTCTTCGAACCTTGGCAGCATGCTCTCGCCTTCCACCCTCACAATAAACGAGTGTTGACTGCATTTGATTGGGCAGGGGTAAAGCTCTACATCCAGTGGCGCCACTTCGTGAATATCTGTCCACACACCTGCCTGCACCATACTGATCAGCGGTAAATAGTTACCCGCACTGGCGACCACTGTCGCGTTGTCCATATCCCCCACACCAAAGCGTAAAAATTCTGGCGAGGTCTGTAAGGTTTCTGCTAACTGCTCAATATTTCGAGGGTTTTTAGTTATTCCCGCCTCTATTTTCTGCAATGCAGCTTGAGTAGTTAAAGCTTTTTCAGCGACTTGACGTTGACTCAAGCCGAGTTGAAGGCGTCTTTTTTTTATTCTTTCTGAAATATCCATGAATCCCCTAAAAAGATCAGTTACTTAAATAAAGAAAAAACATCTTATACAACTTTTATTCATTATTAAAACTTTTAGGACTGTTTACAAATGATTTAAACTCTGGCTTAATGACAACGTAAAGTAGTCAAGCGGAGTTAAAGTTATGAGTGCTATCGAGTCTGCAGTAAAAATAATCGGCGGCCAAACCAAGACGGCAAGGCAATTTAACATTAGACAGACGCATGTTTGGAAATGGATCCATGTCAACAAACAAGCCCCTGCCAAGTACATCAAGCGCATTGCGGCTCTGACCAATCATCAGGTCACGATTGAACAGTTGCTGGCTGACCATGAGCAAAACCATCAAGCCAAGGGAATGCAGCAATGACTGCTATCACCATTAGCGCAGACTTTGCGCCGTTTCTCTCACCTGAGCGTTATGCCGAGCGGATGGGCGTGGATTTATCCACGGTCAAAACCATGATGGATAACGGCCTATTACCTGTGTATCAGCCCGTTGCCCGCGGTAATCGCTATATCAACATGATTGGCGCGATAAAGCTGGCTGACGAAGTGTACGAAACCCAAAAGCGCACCGCCCCTTGGGCAACGCTTAACGGGATACGTTGAGCCTATTTGTTAAGCCTGTTTGTAAGGAGAAAGGGATGAATTATCGGCAAATAAAAGGCACCACGATTGAAGTACCAGATTGGGTACAAGTACCGGCTTTCGCTGAGTTTAGTGAAGCAAAATTGGAGAAGAGCCGGCGCGCGATTGCGTATCTACGCAGTAAGTATTTTGGGAATGAAGTTGGTAAACGAAAAACAGAGTAGCAGAAAAAACAAAGCCACAACCGCTGTAACGGTTATGGCTGATATCACTTAACTCTTTATCACTTAATGGGAACACACCACATGACACACCAAATGATGAAACAAAGCATAGCAGTAACTTCCCCTTTAATTCAAGCACCCGCCCTAATTTTGTCGGCGCTGACCACAGCGCAGGAGGCAAATGCCTTTATGAACCAATTTAATTTTGACCTTAACAATCATTACCACAGCAGCATGCGCCGCCTAATGGTGGATGTGCATACCCGCCATGGTGATGCGCTCGCGGTTGCTAACCCTGTCAGTGCTGCACGTTATCGCGGTATGGCCCAAGGGCTTGAGCGCGTTGCGCTATTGGTACTGAACGATTCAGTGCTGTACCACGCCTGTAGCGAACTGGTTGATGAACTTGAACGACTGCATGACGACATGATGGCCGAGCCAGAGCACTAGAGCGGGGGGAAGTATGAAATTAGCCAATGTCGAGTTAGCAGAAATCAGAGTTGTCTCGCTTTATGTGATCACCTGTTTCATGTGTGAAAAACAACTCCATTTAGCCGCGAGTGAAATTGATGCCAGCGTTGGTGATGCAGCAGCAATGGCAGCATCACAGGGCTGGCATAGCTACGAAACCAGCGATGAAAGCTGTTCTGTTGCCTGCCCAAGCTGCATTAAAGAAGCGCAGGAAAACGAAGGGGAGGATTAAGCATGTGTACGTTAGCCGCAGCAGAACGAATGTTAGCTACTGGCAAGTTTTACAGCGCCGGCACGTTAGCCGCCGAGTTAGGTATTTCGGCCGCGAGTGCGTCGGGCAAGTTATCGAACATTCGTTCTTCAAAAAAATATCAGTGCGTGGTGACGCCTTTGCCCAATCGCAAGGTCAAGGTTGTTGCCATTAACGGTAAGTCTGTTTCTAAACAATCGATGTGGGATTTAGTGCTGTTCAAACGGCCATTACCGCAGGGAGTGCACGCATGAGGCAGCAGAGCCAAATACTCGCCGAACTCGGCTCAGCACAGCGGCCTGTTTTTAATGGTCGCCACCCAGCAGGTTTGCGCAGTGACGGTTTGCCTTATGCCAGCCGCTGCAAGGTGAGCGATGCAAAACGTGCAGAACGCGCGCGGACTCGCCGCATTGAAGATATGGCGTTAGCCAAAGAACTGGGCATTAGCCTAGACGAATTACAAGAGGGAACGGTATGAAACAACCAACAGACAGTAATTTTGATAATTATAAATTTGCCTCATCAGTAGCAGCAGCAATGATGGCGGCGTGTTGGCTTGAGCATGATGCGGTGATCCTCGACACCGAAACTACGGGGCTTGAATGGGGTTGTGAGGTTGTGGAGATCAGCATCATCGAGGCGCGCACAGGGCTGATATTGATGAACACCTTAGTGCGCCCAATTAATCCTATCCCAGCCGAAGCGACGGCAATACACGGTATTACCAATGAAATGGTTGCCGATGCCCCGCTATTTTTTGATATTGCCATTAGTGTCGCGCAGATATTGAGCGGGCGCACCGTGATTGCGTATAACTCGGCATTTGATAAGAAAATGCTGTGCTCCTCTGCGGCCTATAGCTCTGGCGAGCCCCCCTATGTTAATAGCGATTTTCAGTGTGCCATGTTGGCGTATGCCCAGTACAAAGGCGATTGGAATCACGGCCATGGTGATTTTAAGTGGCATTCGTTAGTCAATGCTGCAAAGCAGCAGGGCATTGCGCTCGAAGGAACGGCGCACCGTGCGCTATATGACTGTCAGCTTACCCGCGAGCTAATACTAAAGATGGCGGCTGAGTAATGGCTAGAAAGTCGCACCGTTTCGCGCATTTGTTGCAGCACTTTCGAGCTAATCGGGTGGATTTATTGACCCGCCTGAGACAGTACCAAGAAGACCCTACAGAGCTAAGCCTAGCAAGATTAGCCGCGGTACTTGGCGCGCTTGAGTGCCTTTACTGGCAGGCGCTTGGCTGTGACGAAGTGTTATTAGCTAAAAAAATTGCACGTACTACCGAGGCGTCGGCAGCTTACACCACTGACGCTATTGGTTGTATCACTTGCATTTTTTCAGCAAAACACTGAGCTGGAGCCGTATTACTCAATGAGCGCGCGCACCATTTCTAATCCACTTCCTTTTAAGCGGCGTTTGCAACATTTGCCAACGCCGCTTGCTGATGACTTACTGGCAGCATTTGCTGTTGCAGCTGAGCGCTTGCCTGCCGCACCGGTGGATTTGTGGCAGGATGATGTTGTCGCTGGCGTGCGTGAAAAGGTTGATACCACTCGCTTGTATCAGCCTATTTTTGATAAACCTGCCGAGCGTTTTACCGCGGCAAAAGGCTTTGAAATGCTTGCGCCACTGTCATTCCATGTGCGCAATAAAGTACAAAATACCTATCAGCAACGTGTTAATAGTGGCGGCATTGCTGCTGGCTCGGCGTATTTACGCGAAACCATTAAAAAGTTAACAGTGGTTTGGCATAAATATCCATTTCATAAAATCTCGGGCATGAAGTTTGTTAAGCACTCAGCGCAGGAGCTTGATGATAATGAGGATTTGACCCCTGAAAGCCGCGCATTAGTTGCGGCCTCGCCATTTAGTGCATTTAGATTGTTGCGCCATCGCAAATCCACGGAACTTAAGCAGGTAGCCTCACAAATGGCTGACGCTTGCATGATGCAGGTTAAAGCGATTGCCGCTGCCGACCACAGTGACATGGCCTATTTTAACGCCTATGACGCTGCCGCCGAACTCTGCAAAACATGGAGCATCGAGCCGCCATACTGGCAAGCGGCACACATTGACCACATTAACGAAGCGGCTGAATGCGCAATATTGCGGATGACCTGCCCAAAATGGTGGGGCAAGAAGCTATTAAAACTGCGCGACCAGTGCTGTGAACACCTGTGCTTAGTGGCTGGCCTTGTTACCAAACAAACCCCCTTTATCAGCGATGAATGCTTTAGTGAGTGGCAGTCACAACAAAGAACTGCAATGCAGTGGCTTGAAAGCACCATGATTGAAAATGATGACGGGGTGATCTTACCGCTGATTGAAGCGGCGATGGCGGGCAACGCCAACCCGACAAACCGTGTCACAGAGCTGATAGTGCGTAACCGCGGCTTAGAAGAAATCGCCGATGCTGCGGGCATGATTGCGCTTGCAGTAACGCTTACTTGCCCGAGTAAATACCATTCCAATTCACATAAGTGGGATCTTGGCAACGCCAAGCGAGCACAGAAATACCTCGTTGATACCTTTGCCAAAATGCGCTCGGCATTGGGTTATCGCAACATTCCGTTTTTAGGGTTTCGTGTCGCTGAGCCGCATAAGGACTCGACGCCACACTGGCATATGGCGTGGGTGATTAAGCCTGAGCATGAAGCTGCAGTGAGAGCAATTATTACCAAGTACGCCTATCAGGTTGATGGCGATGAACCAGGTGCAGCACAGCACAGGCTAAAGATAGAACCCGTCAGAAAGGATGCGAACGGCAAAAGCGGCCTTGCTGGTTACTTTATCAAGTACTTGCTTAAAGGCATCCCCGGGGATCACATGCATGGCCAACAAGAGCTTGAACTGGAATCAGGCCAAACCATTGAGGCAGCATCCGCCCGCATAGCGGCATGGGCGAGTCGATATGGCATTCGGCAATACCAGTTTTATGGCGCTGAGTCGGTGCAGATATGGCGCGAATTGCGCCGGCTAAAAGTAGGCCCGCAATCGCCTGAGATTGAAGCGGTAAGGGCTGCAGCTTGTAGCTCGGATTGGAAAGGTTATGAAGAAGCGATGAAGCATGCACAGCTGTCACTCAATTATGAACTCACCCCTGAGGGCAACCAATACGGCGAAGTAACAAAGCGCGTTCAGGGCATTAACGGCATCGCTTTTGGTAAAAAGCGCTTAATCATCACCCGTGGCGAGCGCTGGAAATTGCGCAAAGCAACTGACGAAGAGCAAGACGCATACAAAGCACTTAAGCAACGCCGCAAAGATTTATTTACCGTTAATCGCGCCATGAATGCTGAAAGCCGCCTGTCCCGCAAAGAACTCAAAGACGCGATGCCGAAGTGGAGCATGTCGCTGTTGCCTTCGGCTTTTGGCTCTCCTTGGACTTGTAGGAATAACTGTACAGACCCTGTTTTGGAGGAGGTTGATAGCCGAATTATCAGGCACCTTGCGCAGGTGGGGATTACAGACCCAGTTAATATTGAGCGTTTACTGTTCGATGGTTGTCGGGTGATGGATGCTGACGGCGGTGAGTGGTGGGTTGATGATGGCCAACTGCGGAACGAACCGTATCGGTATCACGAAATTAGGGATCTTCCGCTTGATGAACTGGTCTCAGAAATGCAGTCGTGGGGAAAAACTATGGAGTATTCAGCATGAAAACACTGATTCAAGGTTGTGAGACTGCAGAACAGTTTGAAGTACTGCTTAAGCTGACTGGCATTACCAGTGAAAATAAAAAAAATGCGCTCCGCGCTCACTTAGTTGAAGGCTTGCCAGCAAAAAGAGCTTATGCCCGCTTTCATGTTACCCAGCAGCATTTTAGCCAGGCATTAAAACTACTAAACAAAAAAGCTGACTTGGCCATGCAGTACGCGGCGCTGCAAAAGAGTAAAGGTGAGCAGAACTTTGACGAGTTAAGGCGGCGGATCATTGAAGCAAAACAAAGCGGCGGATATCGTCCGATATTTGGCGGAAGCCATAGAAATCCACCTGGTGATGATTGATAAAACCACATTAGATAAGTGGTGTAAAAATAGAGATATAACGAGTGTGGGTTAGGAAAATGAGAGTTGGCATTCAATATATAGCGTTAAAGGATCTAGGGGATCGCTGAATGATCGCAATCGCGTTTTTTTGCGTTTTGGGTAGCAGGGTTTTATCAGTGAAAGCAGCGAGTGCTGGCGCGGTTTTTCGGGATCGCGTTTTTGCGTTTTTTTCATCCGATAAAGCGGGCAGGCGTGGCGTGGGTCTGACGGCGCGCGCTGGGTTAGAAGTGGGGGTAAATCGCAGGCAATAAAAAACCGCCCGAGGGCGGTTGATGGGAATGGGGTTCCGATAGTTACTTGGCTTCGGTTGCGACTGCCAGTTGGTAAGGCTTAAAGCGGACTATCTCTTCGCCTGCCCAGTCGTTGATGGCCAGTAGTGACTGGCGAATACAATCCAGTTCGTTAGCATCAAATACCTGTGCAGCCTTGCCGGCATCACCAAAGCCGCCGGTATTGTTGGGCACAATCCCCATGAGTTGAGGCGGTACGCGGTGCGATGCCAGCTGGTCGTCACGGCTGACGTTCTTAATACTCAAAAACTCATCATTCGCGGCAACTTCTGCCACTGGGATTAATTTGATCCCATCCTTATTGCCACCTGGTGCATGCAAAAACAAGTTGCGGAAATTGCCAGGGCCTTTGCTGTTTCTTAGGGATTCACGCAGCTTGTCGACATCTTTCTCGTTCACTGTTGAGTCAGTAAGGTACATGATAAATCCAGCGTGACTGCCGTTCTCGTAGTACCGACGCCTAAACAGTGTCGCACTCTCATTCAGCAATGACGAGTTCATGCTGGCCACATAGTCGGGAATGCCATAAACCTCTTGGTTTAAGTCTGGATCCTTTACGTGAAAAATTGATGATTCAGAAAACTCCATCTCTTCGTGAAAGTTAGGCACCCACCAAAATTGATTAGGTTTAACACCTACCCGCGTGTATTTAGCCGGCGAGGCTTGATACTTCAACGCGCCACCCAAGCGATTCTTAATGACCTGCACATAGGCATTATTAAAAACCAGATAATCGAGAACAATGGCGCTGAACTCGTACAGGCTAAGCTTAGGGTGTGGAATAAAACAACTTTTTAGAATATTGCGCTTTACCTGAATCGCGCTTGCATGATGCACAGAAGCACGATAAATGCGGCTAAGGCCAGTCAATGAAAGCGGCGGCTCGTAGTATTTACCGTTAGACATGGCCTCAAGATAGTCGAAGATCTCCCGTTGGCTCAGTACTGGCATGGGGTCGCCAAAGGTAAAGGTCTCAATTCGTTGCTCTTGCGGCCCTTGCTGCTCTTGCGGTTTGGCTGCCATGGTTCGAGCCTTTCTATATTTTGCCATTAGTCGTAAATCTCCAACGTCGATGTACTGGTGCCGCTGGTATCCAGTGGCTCATTGTAAAGCGCATGCATTGCCGCCCACGCGATATCTGCGTGGCTAATTTCTTCGCTGCGAGCGGATTCATAGGTAACTTGTTTGCCGTTGGCTGTCAGGGTTTTACGAATGCTCATAAATGCCTGGGCTAGGTCGGTCCAGCCTGCGTCATATTCCAAGCGGCCTTTACTGATCACGTCATAAGCCTTGATCACCATCTGACTTTTCAGCACAGGGTTGTAGAGGAATGGCGTGACTTGAGGGAAAAACTTCTTCACCAGTTGATACACTGCCTCACCCAGTCCCGTGGTATCGATGCCGATAAAGGTCACGTTGTATTTATTGCAGATATCCTGAATCGCTTTGGCCTGTGCCTCAAAGTCCATGCCGTTCCAACGGTGTTTCTCTATCACGCGGAACTTACCGCCTGGCACTGCAGGTGGGCAGATCACAATGCAACCGGCGCTATCACCTTTGCCGCCTTTATTCGGGTCGTAACCAATCCACACTTCACGGTGCGCCAGCGGTCTTGGTGCAAAAGGCTTGTAGTCTGTCCACACTTCCCACGAGTCAACCATGCAGCGCTGCATCATCACCATAGGAAACACCGACATAGTGTCGTCGATGAACTCACACATCAGCAGGTTTGCGTATTCGTCAGGGCTGTATTCTAAGTGAATTGTATCGGGGTCGAATAAGTTGCAACCTTTGCGGATAGCATCATCGACGGTGACCACTTGACGCCACTGGCCGTCTTCACACTTGCGGCCGCTCTCTAGGGCGCGATGGCTAACATCAATCTCAATGCGATCGGCTTTAGGGCGGCCACGGTTAAACAATGTGCCAGTCCAAAACGGGTAGGCGTCGTGGGTAATCGATGACGGGGTAGAGATATAGGTTTGGCGCCACTGCGCGTGCAGTGCCATACCTGAGGCGACCTTGCGGAACTCTTGGAACTTGTGGATCCAAAAGTACTCATCCAAATACAAGTTGCCGTGGTAAGACTGAGCTGTTCTGGCATTGGTGCCCAAAAAGTACAGAATGGCACCGTTGTGCAGCACAATCGGGTCGCCCTTAAGTTCAATGCCGGTGACATCCTTCACGAACTGAATGATGTACTGCTTAAAAACATGGGCCTGCGCTTTACTGGCCGACAAAAAGATTTGGTTACGGCCCGTTACTAGTGCATCAATAATGGCTTCATGGGCAAAAAAGTACGTCGCGCCAATTTGTCTCGACTTGAGAATATTGCGTATACGCTGGGTGAGTCCTGCTGTGTACCATTCCTTTTGATAGGCAAACATCGAGCCTTGGAACGCTTCAATCAGCTTTTCCAAATCCTCTTCGCTAACATGGTTCTTCACCGGCGGCTTTTTAGGTCCAGCATTGCGGTTTTGTACGTTCGGATTGAGGTCTGCCTCATTACCGCCATTGTGATAGCGAGTAATACGGGCAATGCGCTCCATCTGCCGACCGAGTAGGTCTATCTCCTTAAAATCCTTGCCGTCTTTATCCTCTTTATTGATGAGCTGCAGCATGCGCATTTCAAGCGCAGAGTCCACCCTGTCAATGGGTTTAGCATCTTCCCAAGCATCGCGTTTTTTCCAACTCGACACGGTACTTTCAGGCAGTTGTAAATGCTGGCTAATCTCGCGGACAGCCCAGCCTTGCCAAAAAAGATTTTTGGCATATTGGCGTTGATTCTTATCTATAGAGATTTGGGGATTCAGTTTCATGGCGCCAGTGTAAATAGCCCAATACCGAAAACCCTGCTGTTTAAGCGGTATCGGTTTCCTTATACCGCCCGAAGCCCTTGCCCATCATCGCCTTGCTCTTGACCATACAGGCAGCAGTTAACAGACCTAATTCAACCCCAAAGGGCGACCAAGATGGCTAAGAAATCGAAATTTTTCCGTGTATTTACTGAAGGACATACGACCGACGGCCGAGTCGTTGAGCGTCAGTGGATCATCGATATTGTAGAAACCTATAACACAGCAAAGTATGGCGCCCGCATTTGGATGGAGCATATCCGTGGCATGACGGCAGATAGCCCATTTAAAGCCTATGGTGATGTGAGTGCGGTAAAGGCTGAGGAAGTCGATGGCAAATTAACCCTGTTTGCGCAAATTGAGCCGACAGAAGAACTGATCGCCATGAATCAGAAAAAGCAAAAAATCTATACCAGTGTTGAAATCGACCCTGACTTTGCTAAAACCGGTAAATGTTATTTAACCGGCTTGGCAGTAACAGATTCTCCTGCATCCCTTGGTACTGAAATGCTGGCGTTCTCAGCAACCTGCAAAGACAGCCCACTCTCTTCACGCAAGCAGCGCCCCGAAAACCTGTTTACCTCTGCAGTGGAAGTGGATTTTGAATTTGAAGAGGTCAGTGACGAGCTAGGACTATTTGCCAAAGTCAAAGCGCTGCTCGGTAAAAATAAGGCAGAAGCCAAAACCGACTTTGCCGACGTGCATCAGGCTGTTGAAGAAATCGCCCAAGCCGTTGCTCATGCTGAAACGCAATTTGGCACCAAAGTCACTAAAGGCATGGAAGATTTGATTAAGTTGCAGACGGATTTTAATGAGCTCAGCACTCAATTCAATGCACTCAAGGCCCAGCTTGAAAAAGAAGAGCCAACAGGCCAACGACGTTCGCCCGCAACCGGTGGCGACAACAACATGAAAACCGATTGCTAAGGAGCAAACATGCGCAATATCACTCGTACACTTTTTAATGGCTACCTTTCACAGGTTGCCACGCTTAATAGCATCGAAACGGCAACAGCTAAATTCACCGTTGCGCCAAGCGTTCAGCAAACGTTAGAAACGCGAATGCAAGAAAGCTCGCAGTTCTTGACGATGATTAACGTTGTGCCGGTCACCGAAAAGTCAGGCGAAAAATTAGGCCTTGGCGTTAGCGGTACTATTGCCGGCACGACCGACACCACCCAAAGCGATCGCCAAGCCATTGACCCAACCGATTTAGATGCACTGGGTTATGACTGTACTCAAACCAACTTCGATACGGCGCTTCGTTACGCCAAAATCGATATGTGGGCCAAGTTCCCTGATTTTCAGGCGCGCATCCGTGATGCCATTCTGAAACAGCAGGCGCTCGACCGCATCATGATTGGCTTTAACGGCACTAGCCGCGCGGCTACCTCTAACCGTACCGCCAATCCATTACTGCAAGATGTAAACATCGGCTGGTTGAAAAAAATTCGCCAGCATGCACCACAGCGCCATATGGCAGAAGTGGTTGAAGGTTCAGGTAAAATTGTCATCGGCACCGATTACGCCAACCTCGATGCCTTGGTGTACGACATGGTGAACAACATGATTGACCCATGGCACCAAGACGATACTGAGCTAGTTGTGATTTGTGGCCGCAAGCTATTGGCTGATAAGTACTTCCCGATTATCAATAAAGACAACGCCCCAACCGAAGCTATGGCCGCTGACATGATCATCAGCCAAAAACGCATTGGTGGATTAGGCGCGGTGCGTGTGCCGCATTTCCCCGCTAACGCCTTGCTGGTGACGCGCCTGGATAACTTAAGCCTTTATTGGCAAGAAGGCGCTCGCCGTCGCAGTGTGATTGATAACCCTAAACGCGACCAAATTGAAAACTACGAATCATCAAACGATGCCTATGTCGTTGAAGATTATGGCTGCACTGCGTTTGCCGAAAACATTGAGATGGGAGCATAGCCATGACATCTCCCGCCCATAAACGCTTTCATGGTGTTTTGGCGGCAGCGCGGGGAACGGATTCCCCTTTAAGCGCTCGCTCCGAAAATACCTACGAGCTCATGCTTATGCAGCTTACCGAACATCGCCGCATCTTAAAAACGGTGCAGGCGCTCGCGCGTAAGCTGCAGGCCAAATCACAGTTCTTGCCAGAATATGATGCCTATATCGATGGCACCATTAAGGGTGACAGTGGCGTGCAGGATGAAGTATTCGTGACTGTGCTGCTGTGGCATATCGACGTTGGCAACATCGACCGCGCGATAGAACTGGCCGCATACGCGCTTAAGCATGATTTGGTGATGCCAGACCGTTTTGAGCGCAATCTGGCTTGCACCATTGCCGAAGAAATTGCCGAAACCGCCGCGCGCGTGATTGAAACCGAAACTCCAGTAAAAAGTGAGCAATTAAAGGCTGTGCTTGATCTCACGGCCGAGTGCGACATGTACGACGAAGCGCGCGCTAAGCTGCTGCGTCAAATGGGGCAAGCATTTGAAGCTGAAGGCGAGTTAACCGCTGCGCTCGACGCCTATCAACAAGCATTAGCCCTAAACGATAAAGTGGGTGTGAAGAAGTTTATCGAGAAAGTCACTCGTGATCTTAAGAACGCCGACAAACAAACAACCGAAAGCACTGAGCCCTCAGAAACACAAGGCAGTGCAGGTTAACCGAGCGACCCTCGCAACCCGTGCGGCGCTGGCCAAGTAGCGTTATCCAATTTCACTACTTAAGCCAGCCCACCGCACAACCTAGCCGCAAGCAGGTAAACATGAGTTTTATCGCCCCAGCCACTAGCGCAGCACCAAGCACGATTACCAACAGCCCGTTTTGGCCTGATTTTCAGTTAGCGACATTGCGCGATGCCATGCGCCTTGATGGCACAGTGACAAACGCCCGACTTGAGCACGCAGTCATCAATGCAGCACTGCAGACAAACAGTGATCTCAAGGATTGGCGTATCGGGCAGCAAATCTTGGGCTTTGACGGTTTAGAGCAGGTGCCTGCCGAGCAAATCAACGGTCAGAGCATCTATTTGCAATTGTATTTACGTGCGGTGTACTGCCTCACCAAAGCCAATCTCATTGAGCGTTATAGCGATTTTGATAGCACGGCCAAGGGGCTAAAGGCGGGTGAAGTGCTCGGCGAGAGTGTTGACGATCTGCGCCGTGATGCGCGTTTTGCTATTCGCGACATCTTAGGCGAAAGCCATGTCACGGTGGAACTGATTTAATGAGCAGCTTGCAGGCAGTTCGCAGCATAGAGGGCGATACCGTCGATAAGATTTGTTATCGATACCTTGGGGCAACGGGTGAGATTACTGAGCAAGTGATAGACGCTAACCCGCAGCTTGCCGCCATCGGCCCTATATTGCCAAACGGTACGCTGATACTTCTTCCTGTGCAGGTGGCCGCGCCGACACAGCCAAACTTTATTCAACTATGGGATTAATGATGAGCGAGCCAATTTCAGCGACATCAGCCACATCTGCAGTCGTCACCGCCAGCGTGCTTACATTAGTGCCTGGGGCTGAGCCTGCAGTCATGATCGGCGCGTTTACAGGTGCAGTGTTGTTCATTATTTCGAATGACGCAGCGGGGAATTATCAGCGTATCGGACTGTTTATTGTGTCATTTTTGGGCGGCGTACTGTGCGCCAACTGGGCCGCAAATGCCTTGAGTGCATTACTGCCAGATGCCTTGCAGGTTAATGTGGGTATGGCGGCGCTCATTTCATCCGCCTGTGTTGTGCGCATGCTGCAGTATTTTATGAAACTCACCAATAACCCAGAAAGTTGGCTTAATGCCCTGCGTGGGCTTAGGGGGAAATGATGCTGATTATCAATGCCATTATTTGCAGTTTGATTGTGTTGCGCCTGGCTTTGTTTGTACGAACAGGGCGGCATCGAATATTCATCAGTATTTGCGCCTATCTCATCACAGTCGCCGCAGGCATTGAGGTCATTCTCACTGTGTATGGCGTCGCCACAGCGCCAAGTTATGCTGAGATATTTTTAAAAGCCACGCTTTGCATCGCCATTTTCCAAGCGCAGGGCAATGTTGCGCATCTTCTGCAACCAAACTCGAAAAAAGTTGGTAGCAGGCTAGTGCGCATTCCCCGTGCACAAACATTCAAAACCAAACATAGGTAATCGAGATGACCCTAAAAAAAGGCAGCAATGGCACGGCAGTGCGTGATTTACAACAACGGCTCAATGCCGCTGGCGCGTCATTAACGGTAGATGGTTGGTTTGGTGATGCAACCCAAAAGGCCATCGAGCAATTCCAAGACAAGCAAGACTTACCGCGCACCGGCTACGCAGGGGTAAGAACGCTGGCATTACTCGCCGGCGAAAGCCGCAGCAAGTTTATTCAGCACTCACAATTAGCTGATGCTGCAATGGTGCTAGGCGTCTCGTTTGCCGCCATGGCCAGCGTGGCAGAAGTGGAATCCAACGGCTTTGGCTTTTTCGCCTGTGGTAGGCCCACGATTTTATTTGAGCGGCACGTATTTTATCGCGAGCTATTAGAGCAAGGCGCCGCAGCGGCAGAACTGGCAGAGAAATATCCGAATATTTGCAACCCAGCCCGTGGCGGTTACACCGGCGGCAGTGGTGAGTATCAGCGCTTTGCTATTGCGTACCAGCTTAATCCAGAGGCCGCGATTTGCGCCTGCAGCTGGGGTATGTTTCAGATAATGGGCTTTCATTGGCAAGCCTTGGGATATCCGTCCCAGCAGGCTTTCAAGCAAGCCATGGATATTTCAGAGGGGGAACAGCTCAAGGCCTTAGTTAAATTTATCGAGTCGGATCCTGTGCTGCATAAGGCACTCAAAGCGCGTAAATGGGCAGAATTTGCCAAGCGCTACAACGGTCCTGCTTACAAAGAAAATGACTACGACATTAAATTAGCGCGGGCGTACCAGCAGTTTGCTGCCGCGAGCAAGCCACAGAGTGCCGATAATGTTGTCGCTGCTTAGTCGGTTTATTAAGCCATTTGCAGGTTATTTACTTGTCGCCGCCATCGGGATTGCGCTCACTATGGCGGGCGTTATTTATCAGCAACAAGAGCGACTTAGTAAGTTGCAACAGACGCAAGGTTCAATGCTGCAATCGCTGACACAAACATCACAGTCCTATTTTGACTTAAAGCAGCTATCAGCCGAAAACCAGCAAGCGCAGGCAGAGCTGCGAACGCAGCTAGCCAGCGTGAAAAGCACGAGCCAATACCGAAAAAACAAAATTGAGGAGCTAAAAAGTGAACTTAGCGATGTTAAAGCCTGGGCTGATACTTTGTTGCCTGATGCTATTCGCCGGCTGCACCAGCGCCCCGCCATTAGTGGCAGTGCAGAGTACCGTCGTTGGTTGTCCACTCGTGATCCCTTGCCTATTGCCGGCGAGCAACCCCATCAACAACCAAGGGATAAGCAGTGAGCTCGATACCTGCGAAACGGCTTGGCATGACTGCGCCGCGCAAATCGATATGATCATTGAGTGCCAGAATAAACAGAAAGCTAAGCAGCAAGCCAAAGGCTTAAGCCAGACTGAAGGGAAACGCAATGAATAAACCGGCGCAGCTGCGTGAGCTGTTATCTAGCCACGTTCCCCACTTGCAACAAAATCCTGATTGCCTGCACGTCTTCATTGAGAACGGCAACATCATCGCCACCGGGGCGGGGCAAAACCTGAGTTTTGAGTATCAATTCAACTGCGTATTAATCGTGACAGACTACGCCGCCCATGCCGATACGCTCATCGTGCCGATTTTAGGTTGGCTTGCATCGCAGCAACCAGAGCTATTATTTAACCCGGACAAGCGCGAGTCAGGGTTTAAATTCAAAGCCGAAATCATTAATCACACCACTGCCGACATCGAAATTGTGCTGGCATTAACTGAGCGAGTAAAAGTTGTTGCGGGTGATGATATGCAGCTTGAAGTGACGCACTTACCTGAGCCCGTTTTCAATGACGAAGCGATTGATTGGACACTTTACACCAATGGAATTGAAGTGCCATGGCCACCGACGATTTAAACCGACTGAATGAGTTGTTTGACGGGCTAATACAACAATTATCCCCTGCTGCGCGCAAGCAACTAAGCCGCGATATTTCAAGGCGCTTACGAGCAAGCCAGGCGCAGAGGATTAAACAAAACAATGCCCCAGACGGCTCGGCGTTTGAGGCTAGAAAGCCCCAGCCTACGTGGGCGAAAAGGCTAGGGGCTATTAAACGAAAGCTGATGTTCCAGAAAATAATCAGACAAAAATACTTAAAGGCCGAGTATTCAGCATCAGCAGCCAGTGTTGGGTTTACGGGGTTTATTTCCCGCGTAGCGACCGAGCATCAATACGGGCTTAGAGGGCGGATAAACGAGCGGATATCGGCACAATATCCAAAGCGTGAATTATTGGGCTTTACTGCCAGCGAGCTCGATATGATCGAGGAGGCTGTCATTACCCATCTTGCGCTATAACTTCCCACATACCACCCAAACCGCTAGCGGCTAGTCATACAACTGGCAACCATAGCCGCATGAACACGACCGCCGCGATTACCGAACTTACACGCCGTATCGATAACCTTTTACGTATTGGCACCGTTGCCGAAGTAAAGGGCGATTCGTGCCGCGTAAAAACAGGCGAGTTACTTACCCAGTTTCGCCCCTTTTTTACTCGCCGTGCCGGCACGGCAAAAACCAGTTGGCGCCCTACCGTTGGCGAGCAAGTGATGTTGTTATCGCTTAGCGGCGATCTAACCAACGCTTACATTCTGCCCGCGCTTTATAGCGATGAAAACCCAGAGCCTGACGATAACAACAATCGTGAACGCACTGTTTATCCAGACGGCGCGGTGATTGAGTACGATCCAGATACAAGCGCGCTTAAAGTTACCGGTATCAAAACCGCCACTGTACAGGCGAGCGAGCGGGTGACTATCGATTGCCCAAATTCGGAGTTTACGGGCAATGTGTTGGTTAAGAAAAAACTCACTGTAGAACAGGGCGCGAAGGTTACTGGGGCGATTGAACATTCAGGCAAGCTGACCAATAACGGCGGTATAGCAATCACTGGCGGCGCTAATATCGACGGTATTAATTTTGGCACCCATAAACATGGCGGTGTCGATACCGGCTCGGGCACTTCAGGAGGCCCGCAATGAGCGCCAATGAAAAATGGCAAGGTATGAATCGCTTTACTGGCCAAAGCATTAGCGAGTCGCAGCATATCAGCCAAAGTATCCAGGACATATTAACCACGCCATTAGGTTCGCGCGTGATGCGTCGAGACTATGGTAGCGCAATTTTTGAACTTATCGACCAACCCCAAAGCGCCGCGATAAAGCTGCAGATTATGGCGGCGGCAGTTATCGCGCTAACCCGTTGGGAGCCGCGTATTCGCATTACTGAGATTGAAATTATCAGTGGCGGCAACGACGGCAAAGTGCAATTCAACTTAGTGACCGACCGCATCGACACTCAACGTGCCCAATTATTCGAGGCCACCTATGGCTGAGCTCATTGACCTTTCTAAAGTTCCTGTGCCTGACATTATCCAGCCGCTGAGCTTTGAGCAGCGCTTTGCTGCGCTCAAGCAATTACTGATTGATATCGACCCCAGCTATGAAGCTGTGGTGGCGTTAGAATCGGACCCTATTGCCAAATTACTGCAGGTATTTGCTTATCGTGAAATGCACTTGGTTGCGCAAATTAATGATGCCACTCGCGGTAATATTTTAGCCTCATCAACGGGTAATAATTTGATCGCGTTAGGCTCACGTTATGACCTAGCGCCATTAGTTATCCAAGCGGGCAATCCAACTGCAGTGCCGCCAATCCCTGAAATTTTAGAGGATGAACAATCCTTTAAGCGCCGCGTGCAAATGGCGTTTGATGGCTTAAATACGGCGGGCAGTATCGACGGTTATATCTTTTTTGCGCTGGGCGCCGATGGCCGCGTGGCTGATGCCAAAGCCGTGAGTCCTGAACCCTGTGAAATGGTGGTCACCATTCTATCTATCGAGGGTAATGGCACAGCTAATAATGAGCTTCTTATTAAGGTACGTGACGTCTTTGGTATGAGTGCCGACGGTTTATCACAGTCAAATACCCCTTCAAAAGTGCGGCCGCAGGGCGATAGAGTAACTATTCAGGGCTCTGGCATTGTTAATTACAGTGTGCAAGCCGTGTTACAGCTGTTGCCGGGGCCTGATTCGCAAGTGGTGTTAGCCGCTGCGAATCAAGCGTTAGCACTCTACCAAAAGGAGCAGCGCCGTTTGGGGGCTGATATTACCCGTTCAGGAATATTTAAAGCGCTGCACCAAAGTGGCGTCAATAACGTCAATCTGATTAGCCCATCAGCTGATATCACAGTGCTTGACCATCAAGCGGCCTATTGCACCAGCGTTAATATTTCGATTGGGGGCGTAGGTGAATAATTCGGTTTCATCGTTACTACCACCCAACGCATCCCAGCTTGAGCGCGATATTGAGCAAGTGATCGCCAGCTCGCTAGATTTGCCCCTGTCTATTGCTGACCTGTGGGACCCGTTTCGCTGTCCGTTGTCATTACTGCCTTGGCTAGCGTGGGCCTACTCAGTCGATCAGTGGGCGGACAGTTGGCCTGAAAGCGTTAAGCGCCAGGTGGTTAACGATGCTTTTGGTATCCATCGATTTAAAGGTACTCCATACGCGGTGCAACGGGCACTTAATAGCTTAGGCATTAAGACCAATATCCTCGAATGGTGGGAAAGCGCTGGCAGCAATGTGCGCGGCACCATGAAAGTGCTCGCGTTAGTTAACGACAATATCACTGACGAAAATGAAGGATTGATCACGGCCAAAATGCTCGCCATGGTGACCGAGGCGATCAGCAATTCTAAGCGCGGTTCGATCCATTTTGATGTTGAGCTCGGCATCTCATTCGAAGAGTCGCTTACTGTCGCGGCAGGCATTAGCCCTAGCGTGGGCATATCAGATATCGATGCCGATTCTAATGGCGTTCGCCCTGATAGTGTTATTGCCTTAGCTGGCATATTTGGCATCGAGCATCGTATTGACTGCATCGATACCAATTACCAGTTATCTCCTGTGCTACCTGACGAATTGTTATTTACCCACAAGCTTGCGGCGGTGTCGCATCAACTAATCATCTCTGAACACGAATTAACGGGAGTTGTGTAATGGCACTAACACTGCAATTTACTGAAGCTGGCCTTGCCGCTTGCTTGTCAGCAAAAGACAAAGGGATGAGAGCCGAGATCACTCACATGGCGTTTGGCTCAAACGCCTATACGCCCTCTAAAACCCAAACCAGCTTGAGCGCTGAAAAAGAGCGTATTGCCATTTCTGACTATCAAGATGGCGGTAAGAGTCTGCGGATGGCTGGCGTATTTGATGGCGCGCTAGAGTACGCCATCAAAGAGATAGGGTTTTACATTGGCACTACTTTGCTTGGCGTATACAGCGCACCAAATAAGACACTGGGCTACCGAACCCCAGCTGTAAAAGTCGTGCAGTGGTTTACGTTAAATATTGAGGCGCTGCCAACAGACAGCATCACAGTGGTAGTGGGCGCTGAAAACCTTAACCTGATTTTAGACAAAGAGTTTATCGCGGGCTGTACGGCATTTTTACAAAATGCGGCGGCAGTTATTAAAAATGCTCACTGGAACATGCAACTCAGTGAGCGCATTAGACAAGTAGAGGGATAATTATGAGCTCGATTGCTGAAGAAATTGCGGGGCTAAAAGTCGCGTCCGCAACACAAACTGCCGCATCACAGGCGTTATCGCAAGAAGTCGCTGGCAAGATGGCGGCTATCGATAAAAAAACCAATGACTCCATTGCTAAGGTTGAATCAACCTACGACCAAAAAGCGGCCGGACTGACCATTATCGCCACCGACGGCTACAAAAAAGCTATCGAGCACAATTCCGGCGGTCGCAATACCGTGGTGTACGACGCTCAGGGTAACCCTAACATTATGTGCGTTATCCCGCGCTTCAATATTGAAGACCTAGGGCTGGTTGGCTTAAACCTTGGCACTGGGGTTCACCCTGCGTTCCAAACTAACGGCGTACCCCGCGGCGAGATATTAATCGGCAAGTATTTGGCCTCAGCCGCCGCCAATGGTAGCGCAGTCATTGGTGGCGTACAGCCGCGCACATCCGTTAACTACGATGTAGCCAAAGAGCTGTGTACGCGCAAAGGCGCAAATTGGCACATGATGTCAGTGCATGAATGGGCAGCTATTGCGTTGTGGTCCCTTGCTAATGGAACTGTGCCGCGCGGCAACACAAACTATGGGCGCTCGCACGAGAAAAAATGGGAAACCGCGCGCCGCTCTGATAATGGTGCACCTGGGGACGTAAGCGGTACAGGTAGAACGGACACGGGCAAAGGGCCATCTACTTGGAATCATGACCATACAAATTTTGGTGTGTGTGATTTAGTGGGCAACGTTTGGGAATGGTTAGATCAATTTAAGCTAGACGATGGCCAGATTATTACCACGCTGGACAATAACCCTGCAGTGGCTGAAGCAAACTGGCACAAACACGCTGCTTATTTTGATTCACCTACTGATAACCAAACCGGCGCGGGCAGCGCTGGCGCGCCAATCCTCAGTAATGCGGTGACTAAGCGCAACGGTCCTATGAATGACGATTCAAACGATTACCCATACTTAACCGCCTCGCACTTTGCTGCCATCACTAAAGCAGTGAGCTACGTGCCTAACGAGCTATTGCGCAAGCTGTTAATTGAATCGGCCACCACATCAACGGTCGGGGGTTACATTTCCGCGAGAAACTACGGTGACCGGTTCCCTATCCGCGGTGGCTACTGGGGCGACGGCACGGACGCCGGGCTGGGTGCGCTCGGCTTGCTCTATCCGCGCTCGTTTGCGTACTACAGCGTCGGTTTCCGTCCAGCTTTCTTTGTGTAGTGAAGCCTGAATCTTTGTGTGCTGCGCGATAGCGCAGCTGTTCTCTTACTCTTGGAGGCAGATTGACCGCCTTACTTATTGAAGATAAATGCCGAGAAATGTTGTTGTACGGCTATCAAGCATTGAAGCAGTTTCCTAAACATGAAACACATGTACTGGGCGCTGAAATTCGTTTGTCTATGCTGCAATTGCAGCGTTTAGTTATCACAGCTTTTAAACGTTATCACAAAAAGACCACGCTCACCGATCTCGACATTGAGTTGGCCATTCTGAAGCGACAGGTTCGACTGGCAAAAGACTTGCGCTATGTCGATCTTAAAAAGTATCAGATATGGATAGAAAAACTCGTTGAGATAGGTCGCATGATAGGCGGTTGGATAAAGTCTGTTAAAACCAAACAACAGGCGATTGCATTATGAATATGCGGGACCGGTTCCCTATCCGCGGTGGCAACTGGAACAACGGCACGAACGCCGGACTGGGTGCGCTCAACTTGAACAATCCGCGCTCGAATGCGAACAACAACATCGGTTTCCGTCCAGCTCTTGATTACGCCAGAAGCAAACATCCTACGGGATGCTGCCAGTGCAACAATGAAAAGGATGCAGTCGCCTCAGCTATTGCTGAAACAAAAATTAAGCCGATTGATGCGTCAATAGGCTGCTCTTTTGAGCAAATTTACAGCTTTGAAAATATCTTGAATGCGGCTTACCAATGTCGCAGGGGTAAAACAAAAGCCAATGCAACACTGGCATTCTTCAATCATCTTGAAGAGAACGTTATTCAAATTCAAAACGAGTTAATGTGGGGTATGTATGAAATGTCGCCATACCATCACTTTTATGTCTTTGAGCCAAAGCGTAGATTAATCTCGGCGCCACATTTTAAAGACAGGGTGGTGCATCGTGCGATTTACAACATCATAGAGCCGCTTTTTGACCAGCAGTATATTCACGACTCTTACGCCTGCAGGCGCAATAAAGGGACGCATAAAGGCGCTGATAGAGCGCAGCTTTTTATCAAGCGTGTGGAGCAAAAACACGGCAAAGCTTATGCACTTAAGGCGGACATTAGTCGTTATTTTTCTAGCATTGATCACCACATTCTTAAATCGCTGCTTAATGCAAAAATACAATGTGAGCGCACCAAAGCGTTGCTGTTTTATATCATTGACAATAGCCCGAGTGATGCGCTCGGCGTAGGCATTCCTCTGGGTAATCTAACAAGCCAGATATTTGCCAACATCTATCTTAATGAGCTTGATAGATTTGTTAAGCACAATCTAAAGGCGAAAAACTACGTGCGCTATATGGATGACTTTGTCATCGTGCACCAGGATAAAACCAAGCTCCATGCGTGGAGGCATGAGATAGAAACATTTTTGCATCAACATCTCAGGCTCAAAACTAACAGTAAGACGCAAGTTTTTCCCATTTCAACCAGTCAAGGTAGAAGCTTAGATTTTCTGGGGTATCGAATTTACTCCGGCCATAGGCTATTAAGAAAGTGCAGCGTCAATCGAATAAAAGCCAAGCTAAAGCAGTTCCATAGGAAGTTTGGTGAAGGCGAGATCAATCTAGTGGAGATAAAGCAAACTATCCAATCATGGCTAGGACACGCAAGCCATGCCAATACTTACAACCTAAAAAAGGCTTTGCTTAGCAAGCCGTTCAGGAGAAACAGCAATGAATGAAAAATTCACTTATTTATTTAACGGCGTATCGCACACTGATGTGTCGCGTGAATACATGAACAACTTAGGCATGAGCACTGAGCAGGTTAATTCTGTGCTCGCTCAGCGTGACTTTGAATTGTCGCAAAACATCGAAAAACGTAAGGCTGCGTATCGAGAAGAGTCAGACCCGCTTTATATGGAGTGGCAATACGACCAAACGCCAGAAAGCGAGCAACATTGGCGCGATAAAGTGGTCGAGATCAAGCAGCGCTATCCTGTCGCTACTGATGAATGATCAGAGGTTTTTAGGTCAATAAACGACTCTTACCACTCAAACCAGTAGCACCGCTCCGGTGTGCTCTGCAAGCTTAGCCCTGCTTAGTTTTGCAAAACCCACAGCACCGGAGCTTATTATGGATTATCACCACGGGGTCCGCGTCATTGAAGTCAATGATGGCACCCGAACTATTCGTACAGTATCAACCTCAGTTATCGGCATTGTCTGCACCGCCAGCGATGCTGATGCAACACTATTCCCGCTAAACACCCCAGTATTGCTAACCAATGTTATGCAAGCCATTGGTAAAGCAGGCACCTTAGGTACGTTAAAACCCACGCTAGAAGCCATTGCCGCTCAAGTGAATACACTTACCGTTGTGGTACGTGTTGAGCAGGGGGCGGATGAAACAGCCACAACGGCGAATATTGTCGGCACTGTAACCCCACAAGGGCAGTATACCGGCCTTAAAGCATTGCTGGCTGCACAGTCATTATTGGGCGTTAAGCCTCGCATTGTTGGCACTCCAGGATTAGACACCTTGCCAGTTGCCACAGAACTTGCTGCGACGGCTAAAAAGCTGCGCGCCTTTGCCTATATCAGCGCCTATGGCTGCGCCACCAAAGAAGAAGCCGTGGCTTACCGTGAAAACTTTGGCGATCGTGAAGTGATGATCATTTGGCCTGAGTTTGTTGCCTTTGATACCGTTGCCGCCGCAAGTGTAAACGCGACAGCGACCGCTCGCGCATTAGGTTTACGCGCACGTATCGACAAAGAAGTCGGTTGGCACAAAACCCTATCGAACGTCACCGTTAGCGGTGTTACCGGTTTAAGCAAACCCGTGTACTGGGACTTGCAGGATCCTTCTACTGATGCTGGCTACCTAAACAGCAACGACATTACCACCTTGATTAACCAATCAGGTTTCCGTTTTTGGGGCTCGCGTACCTGTTCGGAAGATCCCTTATTCCAGTTTGAAAACTACACCCGCACCGCACAAGTGTTGGCTGACACCATTGCTGACGCACACATGTGGGCCGTTGATAAGCCAATGACCCCCACATTGGTTAAAGACATCATTGAAGGTATTAACGCTAAGTTCCGCGAGCTGAAAGGCCTTGGCTATATCGTCGATGGACAAGCCTGGTACAGCGAAGACGTTAACGACGTCAGCACGATTAAGGCCGGTAAGTTGTATATCGATTACGACTATACCCCAGTGCCTCCGTTGGAAGATTTAACCTTCCGTCAAAAAATTACCGACCGTTATTTGGTCGACTTCGCGTCCGCAGTCGCTGCGGCCTAAGGATAACCCATGGCTTTACCAAGAAAACTCAAGCACCTGAACCTATTCGGTGATGGTCAAAACTGGATAGGTGTGGCGGAAGAATTTACCCCCGCCAAACTAAGCCGCAAATTTGAAAAATACCGTGGCGGCGGCATGCCAGGTGCGGCTGATATCGATATGGGGCTGGATGATGATGCCTTAGGTGTCGAATTCACCTTAGGCGGCTATGAAGCCCAGCTCGTTAAGCAGATGTCGGCCAGCAAGATTGACGGTGTTCAGCTGCGTTTTGCGGGTTCATTCCAGCGCGACGACACCGGTGAAGTGCAAGCCGTCGAAATCGTATGCCGTGGCCGTTACAAAGAGCTTGATCGCGGCAGTTACAAAACCGGCGACAACAGCCAAACCAAAGCCACTATGACGTGCACTTACTACAAAGAAACGGCAGGCGGCGAAGTGCTTGTTGAAGTTGATACCGTTAACGGCATTGAGATCATCAATGGCGTCGACATGATGGCAGAACACCGCAAAGCCATCGGGTTATAACTCGGGCTTAAAGCGTCAATACCAATTTTAGCCCGCAATACATAGCCGTATGCGGGCATTTTTTAATTAGACGGCACCGGGCATCCTGCCCTCTAGCCGCATTCAGGTCATCCTGACCATAACAGAGAGTCTAATCATGTCAGAAACAACTCATAAAACCGTCACTTTAGATAACGCTATTACTCGTGGCAAAGAAGAGATCACCGCCATTCAACTGCGCAAACCTAAAACGGGTGAACTGCGCGGCCTCAATGTAGTGGATATTCTCAACATGGATGTAAATGCCATGTCGAATTTACTGCCGCGTATCAGCTCACCCGTACTCACTAAAGAAGAAGTGCAAGACCTTGCACCAGAAGACTTTGTGCAGCTAGCGGGAGAAGTCACCAGTTTTTTGATCCCAAAGAAAATGCGCTAGCCCTCCCAAGCTGCGTAGATGACACCATGGCAGACATTGCCATGGTGTTCCACTGGCCGCCCAGTGAAATGTACGCCATGGAGATTAATGAGTTAATGCGTTGGCACGAGAAAGCCATATCCCGCTGGAACCTGCAACACCCCCCATCAAAGTGAGGCCATGAATGTCAAAAAAACTTGAGTTAAAACTGCTGTTGGATATGGTCGATAAGGTCACTGGCCCACTTAAAAAAATCCGCGAAGCCAGCGGCGGCGTCTCGGGGGAGCTGAAAGCCACGCGCGATAAACTCAAAGAGCTCAATAAACAGTCTCATCAGATTGATGGTTTTAAAAAACAGCAAAAGGCCATGCAAAGCACCACATCGACCCTAGTAGATGCGCAGGCAAAAGTGAAGCTGATGCAGGCACAAATGAAAGCATTAGGTGGCGAAGCCTCCAACAAGATGCGCACTGACTTTAGAAAGGCTAATGAAGCGGTGCGGGATTTAAGCCAAACCCTTGAAAAGCAGCGCACAGGGCTAGGAGAACACAGGCAAAAACTACGCGACTCAGGTATCGATACCGGCAAACTCGGCGATGCCCAAAAACAGCTTAAAGAAAAAATAGCGCAAACAACCGATGTCATGGAGCTACAACGCAAAAAGCTAGATGCGGTTTCTCGGCAACAAAAGAAACTTGATGATGCCAGCGCAAGTTATAAGAAAACCAAAGCGCTGCAGGGCGATCTTGCCGGAAAAGGCGCTGGCATGGTGGCAACGGGTGCGGCTATTGGTGCCGCCTCGGCAATTCCTATCATTGAATTTTCAAAAGCCGAAACAGCTGCAACAGACCTTAGGGTCGCGATGATGGGTACGGGCGGCGTTGTGCGCAAAGAATTTGCCGAAATCAATGCACTGGCCAATCAGCTCGGCAACAAACTCCCGGGCACCACTGCCGACTTCCAAAATATGATGACCACCCTTGTCAAGCAAGGGATGTCACCAAAAGCAATTTTAGGCGGGCTAGGCGAAGCGTCTGCATTTTTAGCAGTGCAAGTGAAAATGCCGTTTAACGAGGCGGCAGAGTTTGCGGCTAAATTGCAGGATTCCACTGGCACAGCCGAAAAGGACATGATGAGCCTGATGGACACGATCCAGCGTATGGACGGTCTTGGCGTTACAACAGACAATATGTCGCAAAGCTTTTCTAAGATGAGCTCTGCATTGCCAATTTTGAGGAAGACAGGGCTAGAGGCTGTAAAACTGCTGAGTCCGCTGACCGTCATGGCCGACCAGGCGAACATAGCTGGGGAGGTGGCGGGTAACGCCTATGCCAAAGTATTTAGGCTCTCAATGGATAAGTCAAAAGTCGGCATAGCAAACCAAATGCTAGAGGATAGGGGCATTAAGCTCGATTTTACCGACGGCAAAGGCGAGTTTGCTGGGCTAGACAACCTTTTCAAACAGTTAGAGAAAATAAAAGGGTTGAGCACCGAAGACCGCCTACCCATTCTAAGCTCAATATTCGGTAACGATGGCGATACCTTGCAAGTGCTTAACCTTATGACCGATAAAGGCATTGCAGGCTACCGCGAAACCGCCGCAAAGATGGAAGCGCAGGCATCACTGCAACTCAGGGTGAATGAGCAATTAAATACCCTGACCAACCTATGGGATGCCGCCACAGGCACTTTTACCAACGCGCTTGTTAACGTGGGCGAAGCGGTTGCACCAGAGCTGAAGCAGTTGGTTAACTGGCTGAGCGAAATGGCCGAAAAACTCGGCACATGGATAAAAGCCAACCCCGAACTCACTGGAACCCTATTTAAAGTCGCTATGGGCGTGGGGGCGCTAGCCGTTGCCGGCGGTACGCTGACGTTAATGCTCGCAGGCATCTTAGGGCCAATCGCCTTGCTCAAGTACAGTACATCTGTGCTGGGCATTAATTTGATGGGGTTATTATCCCCAACAGAAAAACAAGGTAGTGCCTTTGGCAGACTATCGAAAAGCGTGACGGGGGTGATAGGTAAAGCCACTAACTTTAAAGGCGCATGGGCAGGTATCGGTGCGCTATGGAAACAAAGCGATCCTAAAAATACCTTGCCAGCTTTTAAACAAGTTGCTGCAACACTCGACCGATGGAATGGCTCATTAAAGCGCATTGGGCCACGCTTTTTGCAGGCTAGAGCTGCAACGGTGGCATTCGCTAAAGCGCAGTGGCTAGCCGTCGTCTCGGGCTCAAAACTGGCAGCGGTCAATGCAGGGAAAGCTATCAAATCGACTGCAAGCGGCATACAGAGTTCCACTGCGGCAATGCGGGCTTATGTCCAAACTCATGGCAAAGTGGGCACTTTGTTGAATGGCTTTAAAGCCAGCGCGCGAGGAATTGGCCGCGTACTACTTACCAGTGTCACGTCACCGCTTCGCCTCGTTGGGCAAACGCTGCTATTTGTTGGCCGCGCCGCCTTACTTAACCCCATTGGCCTACTGGTCACTGCCATCGGTTTGGGTGCGTTGGCCGTTTATAAGTATTGGCAACCCATCAAAGCATTTTTTGTTGGCTTTTGGCAGGGGCTGCAAGAAGGGCTTGCGCCCGTAGCGGAAGCGCTTGGCCCTGCGTTCGTCGCATTTGGTAGCGCATTAGCCCCACTCAAACCCATTTGGGACGGCATCGCCAGCGTGCTCGGTACTGTTTGGAAATGGGTAACAGAGTTACTTACCCCGATTAACGCCACCGCCGCCGAGCTTGATAATGCCACCGGCGCAGGTAAGCGCTTTGGTTTATGGCTGGCTGACATCATTAATTTCTTCCCGCAAGTCATCGGCAATTTTATGAGCTTTGGCGCCAACATTATGGACGGTGTAATAAACGGCGTCGTGAGTAAAGTTGGCGCACTGAAAGAGGCTATATTCGGTGCCGCCAATGGCGCTATTGATAGTTTTAAAGACATGCTCGGCATTGCTTCACCCAGCAAAGTATTTGCGGTAATGGGCGACCAAACCATGCAGGGCTTAACCGTTGGCATTAGTAGAACCCAGCAGGAGCCGCTAGCAGAGGTTAATAAACTTAGTAAACAACTGGCAGGCACTGCCTTTGTGCTGGGTATTTCTGCTCTTCCTGCCGCCGCCATGCCAAATTTGCAGGCAATACCAGACCAAACCCGCACCATTCGGGATGAATACCAAGGCGCTGATTATTCGGTGCCGGATGCAATCCGTTTGGTAAAAGAGGGCGAGCTGCCTGCCAGAAAAGCGAAGAGTGACGACTTAACGCATAACGGCAGCGACTTAGCGCATAACGATAACAACTTAACGCATAGTGCAGCGCCAGATCGATTAAGCGCTGGCAGTGCCTTTGCGCAGCGCCAAGCGCCGCAACCTCAAACCGTTCACATCGATGCGGGTATCCATGCACCCATTACCATCCACACTACCACCAATATGGATGCGCAGGATGTCGCGCGCCTAGTCGCCATCGAACTAGAAAAGCGTGACCGCGCTCAGCAGGCACGCCTTCGCAGCAGCCTTAAGGACCTGAACTAACATGAGTCAAATATTATGATGATGACACTCGGTTTTTTTTTATTTAGCAGGCTAACTGTGCCATACCAATCATCGCAGCATGACATGGTATGGCGTCACCCAACCAACAGCCGCGTGGGGGCGCGGCCATCGGCGCAGTTCTTAGGGGTTGGTGATGAAACGCTAACGCTATCTGGTGTGCTAATGCCCGAAATAACGGGTGGAGAGCTAAGCCTTGAGGCGCTGCGTAAAATGGCCGACACAGGTAAAGCCTATCCACTTATCGAAGGGCGCGGCACTGTGACAGGTTTTTTCGTGATCGAGAAAATCAGCAAAGGCCGCAGCGAGTTTTTTAGTGACGGCGCAGCGAGGAAGATTGAATTTACGATTGAGCTAAAACGGGTGGATGAAAAAAACACTAGCCTCATCGCTAACGAGAACCTCATCGGCATGGGTATCAGCAAGTTGATAAGGAAATTTTTGTGAACCTACTCGCGCAGTTTAACCCGCTGGCATCGAGCGACCAGCCCACGCCAGACTATCAAATATTGGTCAATGGCAAAGACATCAGCCCCAAAATGAAAACGCGGCTTATGTCGCTGCGCCTGACTGATAATCGCGGTTTTGAGGCCGACACCGTCGAAGTGCAACTTGATGATGCAGATGGTGAGCTGGCCATGCCACCTAAAGGCGCAACCATGCAAGTGCGTATTGGTTGGAAGGGTAGCGCACTGGTTGATAAAGGCACGTATACCATTGACGAACTTGAGCACAGCGGCCCGCCAGACGCCATAACCATCCGAGGCAAATCCGCCGATATGCGTGGCACCTTGCAACAAAGCCGTGAGCAAAGTTTTCATAAACAAAGCGTGAGCAGCATTATCGATGTCATCGCAGCGCGGCATCAGCTCAAGGCTAAAATCAGCGATAACTTGAAAATGGAGTTTATCGATCACATAGACCAAGCCAACGAGTCCGATGCTAATTTTCTAAGCCGCCTTGCCGAACAGTTTGATGCCATCGCGACGGTAAAAAATGGCAACCTGTTATTTTTACAGGCGGGTTTAGCCCACAACGCCAGCGGCATCGCGCTCGACCGTGTAGACATTACCCGCCAGTCAGGCGACAGCCATCACTTTGGCGTAGCCGATCGCGATGCTTACTCAGGCGTTGTGGCCTATTGGCAAAACGATAAAGCCGCCAAGCGACAAACCGTTAAAGCTAAAAAGCCAACTGAAGCGAAACCGAGTGATGTAAAGGTGATTGTTGGCGAAAAGGAGATCATGGTTGGCAGTAACGACAACGTTAAAACCTTGCGACACACCTATGCCAACAAGCAGAACGCTGAGCGCGCAGCGCGTGCCATGTGGGACAAACTGCAACGCGGCGTGGCTACCTTCACCATCACCTTAGCCATGGGGCGACCGGAGCTATTCCCTGAGCTGCCAGTTAACGTCAGTGGTTTTAAACCGCAAATAGATAACAGTGACTGGCTACTCACCCGCGTTGAGCACAACATCACCGACACGGGTTACACCACAGGGATAGAGCTAGAAGTTAAAAACAGCGAAGTGGCCGAGGTGGCCGGTGGCGAAGATGGGGAAGATTAACCGCCAAATGTATCAAGCACAGACGCCAATAACTATGTTGGCCACAGCGGAAGGTCAAAATTTTGCAAAGACACACAATATGTTGTGTATATAACCCTATAGCCACCCTTTAGAATGGTTGTACGCAGTAACAATAAGGAGTTAACCATGACCTCGCACAAACCATATAAAACCAACACCCATAAAGAGGCTGTGTAATGGGTTGCGGTGCAGGCATGACCTGCCCACATTGCGACAGCCGCGCGCTACAGCGCCGAACTCGCGCTATCACGCCACTCACCCGTGAGAAAACCTACCGCTGTAATAACGACGAATGTGGTCACATATTCGTTAGTATTGAAGAAATCCAGCGCACCGTAGTACCGCCACGCATTCGCCGTGAAGGGATAAACCTGCAAATGAGCAGAATATCCAAACCACAACTAGAGCCAAGCCGAACAGAAGCTAGCCCAGCTCAGCGATAACCAGCAGCGCCAAAACAAAAGCCCACATCAAAGTGGGCTTTTTGTTGTCAAAAACAACACTGCGGACAATATGTGGCAAAGCTTCTTTAAAAGACCATAAAAAACATAATCTTAAAGCATCAAAAAAGGAGGTCTTAGCCTCCTTTCTCTCATAATTCATCTTTCACAACAATTAAGAATGCAGTCGGCCTTCGGGCTGTTCGAAGATTAAATCTTCCATTTGCTCATAAGCGGACTCATGGCCAGGAGCATTAAACAGCACCATTAAGATAACCCATTTGAGATCTTCTAAAATCAGGGTTGGTTCATCCAACTCCATAACTCTATCGATCACCATTTCACGGGTTTCGACATTCAGCACTTTAACTTGCTCTAAAAACAGCAAGAAACCGCGGGATTCCACATCCAGCTTGTCCATTTCGTCCTTTGTATAGATACGAAACGAATGCTGATCGTGATTACAAAGATAAGGTTTATCCCCTTCTTGTAATTCAGCTAAGCGCTCTAACCAAGTTAACGCTTTTAAAATCTCGGATTGATGAAATCCGGCACGAGTGAGTTCCTTGGTTAACTCGTCTTCATCAACTAGTAGTTCAACTTCACTGTGAACATAGTTTTCAAATAGATACATGAGGATATCAAACATGGCTAGCTCCTCTTTACTCTGACGTAACCACCGGGTACTGCTATTACCCAACCTTGCAACTCAAGTTCAAGCATTTGTTCTAACACCAGATCTATCGTTTTTCCACTATGTTCAACGACTGCATCAATTGATGTAGTTTCATAACCTACACTAGCTAACAGAGACGAAAATGGCAAATTACAAATCTCGCCCTGCTGTATATGGTGGCATAACTTCAATTCTTCAAGGTGGAAAGCGGTTAAACTTGCCAACTCTTCCACTATATCGGCAGCAGTTTCCACAAGCTTTGCTCCATCACGTAATAAATCATGACAGCCTTGATGGTAACCACCTAAGATTGAGCCCGGAACGGCAAACACCTCACGCCCTTGTTCCATCGCCAACCTAGCAGTGATTAAAGAGCCGCTTTTGCGACAGGCTTCAACCACAAGTGTCCCTAAAGATAGACCGCTAATAATGCGATTTCGTTTCGGAAAATTACCCGCAAAGGGACCAGTATCGGGCCAAAACTCGCTAAGTATACAGCCTTGCTGCTGAATATCATGATAAAGCTGTCGATGTTTTCGTGGATAAATGATCTCTATGCCCGTTCCTAGTACGGCAATAGTGCGCCCTTGATGGTCAACACAGGCTTTATGGGCCGCCCCATCAATCCCCATCGCCATGCCACTACAGATACCAAATCCCATTGAGGACATCTCAGCAGCCAGCTGATAAGCGACCTGCAATCCGCCTGGAGAAGCATTACGACTGCCAACAATCGCAAGATAAGGAAGGGCTAACGCCTCTAAGCAACCTTTAACGAACAGGACGGCGGGTGGATCTGAGAGTTGTTTTAATAATGGTGGATAAAGCGGATCAGAGAAACAAAGCAGATGATGATCGGCGGCTTGCTGTTGCCATTCGAGGGCGACATCCACTTTTTGATAATCAATAACAAGGCTATGGAGCAGATGATCAGATAAAGGTAGCGCTTGTCTCTCATGCTCTAACCTTTGTCTGAGGTCGTCCACTTCCATGTGCGTTAATAATTGTTGGATCCGAGCGGGTCCTAGCCCAGATACAGCACAAACAACTAACCAATCGACCAAATTTTCAGAGATTATAGACCTCTTAAGGCTAAAGATTCAGGGGCGATTAACTTATCGTCAACACGAACAGGCCGCTCAGTGGAGACAATCAAACCTAAGCTCGCCTTATCAAACACTTTAAACACTAACAACTTACCATGATAAACATCCGGCATCTTAACTGCACGATCCGAAGAGACTGACGCCATTAGGTTATCATAGGCAGTACGTTCAATTGCAGGAACCGGCATACCATCATTGTTGATAACAATAACCTCCCCATCACGGTAAATAGAAAATACCACCCCAGGCTCGACGCCATCCTGAGTGCCTTTATCTAAGTACACGACATTCAACTTACCCGCTTCACGCAAATTTGATTCTGTTGCTAACACTAAAGCTGGTATCTTTAATTCCGCAGGTTTAGGAGTAAAGTAAGCTGACATCAAGGAATCACTTTCCATCGGCAATACTCTGAAGCCCGCTTTGGTTTCGCGAAAGCTCGTTAGCAACTTAATTTTTGAAACCTTACCAGACTCAATCACTTGCCCAGTAGACGACAAAATGGCTTCTTGTCCTAACGCTTCGCCTGACTCTTTATTGAAAAACTCGCGACCGCGTTCGTAAATACCATATTTTTGGTTTATTGGCAGTTCAGCATCAATATAAATCACATCACCCACAATATGGTGACGCGATGGACTTTCACCTGCCAGCACCATAGGTTGCTCAGTAAGCCAGTGAGTCTCGACGACCCGATTCTGCACTAAATATTGTTCAATCAAGGCTAAATCAACGGCTGGAATAGCATTACTCTTAGCAATGACACGTCCCTCGGGACTCTTTCTTACATGGGGTTTAGCACTATCAACAGTAGCACCATTACGCACAAGGCGGGGCTGACCATCAATAAATACCAGAGTGAGTTGATCGCCAGGGTAAATAAGGTGGGGATTAGCAATTTGTGGGTTTACATCCCAAAGACTTGGCCATTTCCATGGGTCATTCAGAAACGCGGCGGAGATATCCCAAAGAGTATCGCCCTTTTTCACTACATATGACTCAGGATGCCCCGCCTTAAGCGTCAGGGTATCTGCGGCAACAAACGTGCAATTGAATGTCATTAACGCGAGTAAAATTAACCGTTTCATGGGTATTTCCATGTTGTTTAACTCTTAGTTTGAGCTTTTACTGTTATTGGTAGGCACTAAAGATTAAAATTAACTCATTAGCATCAGTCAGTATAACTAACTGGCAGAGATTTGACAGACTTGTTAAGAGTTTATGTATGACACTATTAAAAGTATTACAATTCCCTGACGAAAGATTACGAACACAAGCCACACCCATCACAGAGTTTAATGCCGAGCTGCAGACTCAAATTGATGATATGTTCGAAACCATGTACCAAGAAAAAGGTATCGGTCTGGCCGCGACCCAAGTTGATTACCATAAACAACTTATTGTCATGGACTTACAGGATGAAGTCGAACGACCTAAAGTGTTTATCAATCCCGAAATTATCACCAGCAGCGGTGACTTCTGTAATGAAGAAGGTTGCCTGTCGGTTCCGGGGATTTACGCCAAAGTCGATCGCGCCGAATTTGTCACGGTAAAAGCCTTAGACAGGCACGGTAACGAATTTATAGTTGAGGCCGATGAGCTATTTGCCATTTGTATTCAACACGAAATGGATCACCTCAAAGGCAAATTGTTTGTCGATTATTTGTCGCCGCTAAAACGTCAGCGGATCAAACAAAAACTTGAAAAAGCGGCCCGATTGGACGCCAAAGAAGCATAGGATCAGATTTGAAACCACTCAACATCATCTTTGCCGGAACACCGGATTTTGCCGCTCGCCACTTACAAGCACTTTTAAACTCACACCACAATGTGATTGGCGTTTACACTCAGCCCGATAGACCCGCTGGCCGCGGCAAGAAACTGACCGCCAGCCCAGTAAAAGAACTCGCTATCGCCAATAGTATTCCAGTGTTTCAACCCGGCTCATTACGTAAAGAACCCGCGCAACAAGAACTTGCCGCACTCAACGCCGATATCATGGTGGTCGTCGCTTACGGTCTGATCTTGCCAAAAGTCGTATTAGATACACCGCGTTTAGGTTGTATTAACGTTCATGGTTCTATTTTGCCACGCTGGCGCGGTGCAGCACCGATCCAACGCGCACTTTGGGCCGGCGACAAAGAAACTGGCGTAACCGTTATGCAGATGGATGTGGGTTTAGATACTGGTGACATGCTGCTTAAAACCTATCTGCCGATCGAAGATAACGACACGTCAGCCAGCCTTTACGAGAAACTGGCAGAACAAGGTCCCGTTGCCCTATTGCAAGCACTCGAAGGTTTGGAAAATGGCACCTTAGCCGCTGAAAAACAAGATGAAGCCTTAGCAAACTACGCAGAAAAACTCAGCAAAGAAGAAGCCAGACTCGACTGGAATAAATCCGCTAAACAGTTATGGCAAGAAGTCCGCGCCTTTAATCCTTGGCCTGTGAGTTACTTTGAGCACCAAGGTAACACTATTAAAGTGTGGCAAACTCAAGTCAGCGAAACCACCAGCACAGCCGCTCCAGGCACTATTATCAGCGCCAGCAAAAAAGGCATAGACGTCGCCACCGCTGATGGTGTGTTAACCCTGCTGAGTATGCAGCTTCCGGGGAAAAAGCCACTCAATGTTGCCGATATTCTCAATGCTCGAGGTGAATGGTTTAGCCCGAATACTCGCCTCGCAAACGAGGCACAATAATCATGAACTTGCGCGCGCTAGCTGCGAAAGCCATCTTCGAAGTATTAGAAAAAGGCGTGTCACTGTCAGTGGCATTGCCTGATCAACAAAAACATCTTGCCAGTGGCAAAGATAAAGCCCTACTTGCCGAGATCTGCTACGGCGTGATGCGCACTCTGCCGCAAATAGAAAAACGCATCAGTGAATGCCTAGCGAAACCACTCAAAGGTAAGCAAAGGATTATCCACCAGCTACTGATCGTAGGTTGCTATCAACTGTACTTCACTCGTATTCCAAGCCACGCCGCAATTTCAGAAACCGCCGAAGCCTGTCGCCAATTAAAATTTGAAGGCATGGTCAAAGTGGTTAATGGTGTACTGCGCAATATTCAGCGCCAGCTATCGCCACTAAGTACTGGATCAGATACCTTAAGCTATAACACACCCGCTTGGTTAATTAAGCGCTTAAAAGAAGCCTATCCCGAGCAATGGCAAGACATCATTCAACAAAGCCATGAACGCCCGCCCATGTGGCTGCGTAACAATCGCTTATCCCAGAGCCGTGCCGAATACCTCGCAGCCCTAGCCGAAATCGACATTGAAGCGAGCGAAGGCAGCAGTGCCGATGCCATTCTCCTAGCGCATCCAAAGGATGTCGCCACACTGCCACACTTTCATGAAGGTGCAGCATCAGTGCAAGATGGCGCGGCACAATGGGCGGCGACCTTACTAGCCCCGCAAGCGAATGAATTAATACTCGATGCCTGCGCGGCACCCGGTGGCAAAAGTTGTCACTTACTCGAACTTGAGCCGAGTATCAAATTAGTGGCTGTTGATTTTGATGCCAAACGCCTTGAGCGTGTGCAACAGAACCTTGACCGCTTATCATTAAAAGCGGAGCTTATCCATGGTGATGCGGCCAACATAGACTCATGGTGGCAAGGCGGACAATTTGATCGTATCTTACTGGACGCGCCTTGCTCAGCCACGGGAGTTATCCGCCGCCATCCCGATATTAAATGGTTGCGAAAAAACCATGACATCGAAGAGTTGGCTGAACTACAACAGCAAATTCTCGATCATTGCTGGAAGTGGCTAAAACCCGGTGGCACGCTTCTTTATGCCACTTGTTCGATTTTACCGCAGGAAAACCGCGACCAGATCAGTGCGTTTTTAGATAGAACGGTAGATGCTAAGCTAGACACACTTGCCCAGCAAAATTCGCCACAGGATATAGGTTGGCAAATCACGCCAGGACAAGACAATATGGATGGGTTTTATTATGCCCGTTTATTGAAAGCGACTGATTAGGAAGTAAGCAAGGCCATGAAAATTATCATATTAGGTGCGGGTCAAGTTGGGGGAACCTTGGCCGAAAATTTGGTGGGTGAGAACAATGACATCACCATTGTCGATTATGACAAATCCAGATTACGCGCCCTGCAAGATAAATATGACCTTCGCGTCGTAGCGGGCCATGCCGCTCACCCTGATGTGCTCAGAGAAGCAGGCGCAGAAGATGCCGACATGCTTATCGCCGTAACCAATAGTGATGAATGCAATATGGCTGCCTGCCAGATTGCCTATACCCTTTTTGGTACGCCGACTAAAATTGCCCGTATCCGCTCAGAACCGTATTTGGCGATGCGCGATAAACTCTTTATCGACAGTGAAACCAAAAATAGCGATGGTCGCCCCCGCGGCGGCTTCGTGATCGATGAATTAATCGCCCCTGAACAGTTAGTGACCGCTTACATCCAGCGACTCGTAGAATATCCAGGCGCATTGCAAGTACTTGAATTTGCTGAAGGCCGGTTGAGCCTAGTGGCTGTTCGAGCCTATTACGGCGGCCCTCTGGTGGGGAATGCATTAGCGGCACTTCGCGAACACATGCCCAATATTGATACCCGGGTCGCGGCGATCTTCCGCCAAGGCCGCGCTATTATGCCTCGCGGAACGACCATTATCGAAGCCGATGATGAAGTCTTCTTCGTTGCAGACAGTCGCCATATTCGCGCTGTCATGAGCGAAATGCAAAAGCTCGATAACTCCTACCGCAACATTATGATCGCCGGTGGCGGTAACATAGGCCTAGGCTTAGCAAAACGCCTTGAGCGCACCCACTCGGTCAAACTGATTGAGCATAAATTAGAACGTGCAGAAGCCTTATCGGAGCAGCTGGAAAATACCACAGTGTTCTGCGGTGATGCCTCAGATCAAGAATTACTGCTCGAAGAACACATAGACCAAACCGACGTATTTATTGCGGTCACCAATGACGACGAAGCCAATATTATGTCCGCCCTGCTAGCAAAACGTATGGGCGCGAAAAAGGTCATGGTGCTTATTCAACGCGAAGCCTATGTGGATATAGTGCAAGAAGCCAACATCGATATTGCTATCTCACCACAACAAGCGACGATTTCGGCACTATTAACTCATATTCGTCAGGGTGATATCTGTAACGTTTACTCTCTACGTCGTGGGGCGGCCGAGGCAATTGAAGCCATTGCCCACGGAGATGCCAGTACTTCTAAAGTCGTTGGCAAAGCCATTGGTGATATTAAGTTGCCACCGGGGACAACGATTGGTGCCATTGTCCGCAATGATGAAGTGCTGATGGCCCACGACAAAACCGTGATAGAGCAAGGGGATCACGTGATCTTGTTCTTAGTGAATAAAAAGTTTGTCGGCGAAGTCGAGAAGCTTTTCCAACCAAGTGCTTTCTTCTTCTAAGAACCTTAGTAAGCCAACTTATGCTGAACTTTAGACCGCTATTGTTTATTTTAGGGCTGTTTTTGTCCATGCTGACAGCTTTCATGCTGATCCCACTGCTCCTCGCCGCATACAAAGGTGAGGAAACTGTGGGCTCTTTTATGGTGTCGGCATTAGTCACAGGCATTAGCTCAAGCCTGTGTTTACACAATGGCCAAAGCAAAAGCATTAACCTCAATATCCGCGATATGTTCCTGCTAACCAGCCTAACGTGGTTGATCGTAAGCCTATTCGCGGCCATGCCATTTACCCTTTATCACGGTATTGGTTATACCGACGCCTTCTTTGAAACCATGTCCGGCATCACGACCACAGGTTCTACTGTACTCTCAGGGTTGGATACTATGGATCACAGTATCTTAATCTGGCGCTCTTTATTGCAATGGCTAGGTGGGATTGGTTTTATCGTAATGGCGGTGGCGATTCTACCCTTCTTAAACGTCGGCGGGATGCGGCTATTCCGCACTGAATCATCCGATTGGAGCGATAAAGCAGTACCTCGCACCCAAAGTATGGCTAAGCATTTATTTTTTATATATATTTTACTAACGAGTATCTGCTGTGTTGCCTATCATCTGGCGGGAATGACTTGGTTTCAGGCCATCAATCATGCAATGACCACCCTCTCGACTGGTGGCTACTCGACCTCAGATAGCTCAATGGCGGCGTTCTCCAACTCTGCACACTGGGTTGGGATTTTCTTTATGGCAGCAGGTGGTTTGCCACTTCTCATGTTTGTACAAACCATACAGCAAAGGGATCTACGGATTTGGAACGATGCTCAGGTCAAAGGCTTCTTATTTTTCCTCACCTTTGTATCTTGTTCTATTGGCTTCTGGCTGTGGCAAACCCGCGACATTGAGCTTCTAGATGCACTGCGTTTATCCAGCTTTAACGTGGTATCGGTAGTCACCACTACAGGTTATGGCTTAACGGACTACGGTGCTTGGGGCGCCTTTGCCAATATCGCCTTCCTGTTTTTAATGTTTGTCGGTAGTTGCTCTGGCTCCACTTCGGGCGGGATTAAGATCTTCCGTTTTCAAATTGCTGGGGCCATTATGCGCGAGCAATTGAAACAGCAATGTCATCCAAACGGTATCTTTAGGGAACGTTACAACAACCGCATCATCAGTGATGATATCGTGCGCTCTCTGATCACTTTCGTACTGCTGTTTGTGATGGTGATTGTAGGCTTGTCAGTGATTTTAGTGCTCACGGGTCTCGATCCTATGACCAGTTTCACGGGCGCGATTACGGCAGTCACTAACGTTGGCCCTGGTTTAGGCCCGATTATTGGCCCTGTAGGTAACTTCTCAACGCTACCCGATGTCGCTAAATGGGCGTTGTCACTCGGCATGCTCCTCGGTCGTTTAGAAATCTTAACCGTGGCGGTGTTGTTCCACCCGAGTTTCTGGAAGTACTAATTCAGTAGAGATTGAATACTAAAAAGGCGCTTAACTTGTTAAGCGCCTTTTTTATTAAGCAGTTGCAGTAACGTCAGCTAATTCCAACAGATGATCAGCATAGACTTTCACATCTGCCCAGTCGGTATAATCGATAACTGACTTAGGATCAGTTGGGCCTTTAGTCATCTTCATAATCAACTGAATCGCCAATCTGTCATACCAAGGCCATGAAGGATAATCCACTTTGCCCGCAATAATTTTAAGATCAGCAGGCGTCCATGGAGATAACGCAATGAACTTTTGCAGATATTTATTATTTGCAGGGATACGTTTTTCAGGATTTCTCGCCACAACATTGACGCAGAAAAAACTGTTTGGCAATGCGCCCAGAGCCTGTGCATGCTGCTCAATAAATTGAAATACGCTCTTATCATAGGTGCCATAAAGCACGCAGGCACCTAAGGCAACGACATCATAATCAGGCCAATTAATACAAGTCGCAGCAGCACTGTTGATATCGATGAGGTCAACCTTAGCGTCACGAAATCTTAATTGCTCGGCAATTGCACTGGCAATCTTGGCCGTATGGCCACCACGGGTAAAATAAAGTACGAGGACGCGTGTCATAGGCAATTTCCGATCCACTGAGTAATACCACCATTGTGGCAAGGTTACGTTAAATAAACCTCTGATAGGATCACAAATCAGTCGTATCTCATATTCTGAGATGCAAAAATTGAGATCTGCATTGCCGAGCAGTATGATTGCGTAAACACATGTGTTCAATTAGAATTATCTAATCAAAAGCGATAAAGTGAGTGACCTTATGCAAAATGATATAGATGTAGATGCAATGGTAACTAATGCGGAAAGTGCGGCTAAATGGCTCAAGGCCATAGCGAACCCTTATCGCCTAATGATTTTATGTCTATTACTAGACAAAGAGTTGAGCGTAACCGAGCTCAACGCCACAGTGCCATTAAGCCAGTCGGCCCTATCCCAGCATTTAGCCGTATTACGCGCAGAAGATCTCGTGGATACCCGTAAGAGCTCGCAGATTGTTTACTATAAACTCAAGAACGAGCAAGTCACCCAAGTGATTTCAATTCTGCATAGCCGCTACTGCGCGGCCTAACACTGCAAAATTAGCCTAAATTTAAGCCCTAACCTCTTGCAAGTGATTAGGGCTTAATGGTTTTTAATGTTGGCTAAAACGGTGACCGAAGGCATCGACTTTTACCCAATCGGTAAACTCAAAAGTGCCAGTGATATCCGTTGGCCCTTTAGTCAACCACATGATAAAACGTATCATGGTCCGGTCGAAGAAACCGTATTTAGGGTAATCAATCTTGCCCGCAAACACTTCTAACAGCTGGGGTTGCCACAGTGAAAGCTTGAGAAACTTTTGCATATAAGGATTGGTTTCAGGCGTATTTTTTAAGGGTTTGCGCGCCACTACGTTAACGGTAAAAAAACCATTAATCTTAGTATCTAGCACAGCATGGTGGCGATTCACATACTGATAAAGCTCTGGTCTATGCTTACCATAGCGAATACTGGCACCAATCAGCACTTTATCAAAATCCACTAAGCTCAACGCTTCCGCCTGCTCTAATGTGGCGAGCGAAACCTGCTCTCCCGCCTGTTCAGAAATCGACTTCATTTTTTGGCAAATTGCCAATGTTTGGCCATCTATCGTCGAATAGATTATTAACGTCTGCATGATTAATTCTTCCAAAAAGTTGGCGTAAACAAAATCAGTAAGGTAAATACTTCGAGGCGACCAAACAGCATAGCCACGACCAATACCCACTTGGCTCCATCACCAATACTGGCATAATTGCTCGCTACCTCACCTAAACCTGGGCCTAAGTTGTTTAAGCATGCCGCCGTAGCACTAAAAGCCGTAATATCATCTAATCCCATCGCCATGAGTGCAAGCATACAAATCACAAACACCAGCGCATAGGCAGAAAAGAATCCCCAAACAGCATCAACCACACGGTCGGGTAAGGCTTTAGAGCCAATCCTAATCGAAAACATTGCCTTAGGGTGAACAAGTCGTTTCAATTCACGTGAACCCTGTAGCAGCAGTAAAATTACTCGAATGACCTTAATCCCACCCGCAGTTGAGCCACCACAACCACCGATAAAACTCGAAAACATTAATAGTATGGGTAAAAATAATGGCCACAGATGGAAGCTATCAGTGCCAAATCCAGCCGTAGTGGCAACTGAGACAGCCTGAAATAAAGCATGATCTAAGGTTTCTTCTGGCGAATCATAAATACCAGAACGATAAAGCGTGAAGAAACAAATCGCTGTGAGAATAAGTTGAATCGCCACCAGCATCTTAAATTCAGCATCTTTAAAATAGACTCTAACGTTAATCCCACGTCGTGAGAATGCCGCAAAATGCACGCTAAAGTTAACCGCAGAAACAATTAAAAAGAACACACAAATAAGATTAATAGTAGGACTATCGAAATAGCCCATACTGGCATCGTGGGTCGAAAAACCTCCGATGGCTATGGTCGAAAATGAATGACAAATGGCGTCAAAAATACTCATGCCCGCCCACCAATAAGCCGTCGCGCAGGAAATCGTTAGCAGTAAATAGATATACCACAGTGCTTTAGCGGTTTCGGCTATCCGCGGGGTCATCTTACTGTCTTTCACTGGCCCCGGAATTTCTGCGCGATAAAGCTGCATTCCTCCCACTCCGAGCACAGGTAAAATAGCCACAGCGAGCACAATAATCCCCATGCCGCCAAGCCATTGCAGCATATGGCGGTAAAACAAAATGGCCTTAGGTAAAAAATCGAGCCCGACAATGACAGTGGCTCCGGTGGTGGTTAACGCAGAAAAAGATTCAAAGAAGCTGTCTGTCCAGCTTAAGTCTGGCTGACTCGAAAAGATAAACGGCAAGGCACCAATAGAACCCAGTACAGTCCAGAACAGCACGACAATCAGGAAGCCCTCTCGCGTACGCAATTCTTCTTTGCAGTGGCGGTTCGGATACCAGAGCCAAAAACCAATAAATAGGCTAACAAAAAATGCCTGCATAAACGCCGTGCCGCCGCCATCGTTATACCAAACAGCGATCAGTGCTGGTGGCAGCATAGTGATTGAAAATAAACCAATCAGCAGGCCTATGATTCTAATTATGGTTTTATATTGCATTACGCGAGTTCAATTATTCCATTGGCTGTAAAGGTATTTTCAGCATTTGGGCTATTTTGGCATAATTTACGCAGGCATCACAGATCAAACTCGGGCCTCAAACTTCCTTGACTCAGTGTCGCCAGCGACTCACAAAGCCATACCTGTTGCTCTCGCCCTATCTCAAACACAATATCGACCGCTGCGGCAAATTGCTTATCGATGATCACGGCATCCACTTGCTGTAATAGATGCTCGACATCGCGCAGCTGCGCATAATCACAATGCAACTTGGCGGGATACCGTAACTGTTTGAGTCGCGTCGGTAATTGAATCAAGCCTTGCCTTAAGCCCGACGTATAAGCCCGAACGAGTCCACCTACGCCTAACTTAGTACCGCCATAGTAACGCACGACAACGGCGCCAACTTCGCCAATATGTGCCCCTTGCAACACAGCTAACATAGGGCGACCTGCACTGCCAGCAGGCTCACCGTCATCACTCGAACCAATCAAGACGCTATCATCCGGTGCGCCAGCAACAAAAGCTGAGCAATAGTGGCTTGCGCCGGGATAGTCACGCTTGATGTCAGTAAGTACTAACTTTAATTTATCGACACTATCGCAATGAAAGAGAAAAGAGATAAAGCGACTATGCTTTATCTCTTCTTCAATGACGATTTCATCACAGGGAACGTTATAACTTTCGAGCACGAATTCGCCCTAATCTATTTTCAAACATCAATCGGCTAAGCCGAGCTCACGGGTCATATTCTCGTTTCTATCTTGATGCACTATGACGTTATCTTCGATACGAATACCGCCAAAAGGCCTTAACTCATCAATCGTTTGCCAGTTAATCTGTTGGCCACGACTATCTTGTTTAAGCTCATTGAGCAAAGTATCTATGATGTATAATCCAGGTTCCATGGTCAGCACTTGGTTTGGCGCTAAAATGCGGGTGCAACGTAGGAATGGATGGGCCTCGGGTGCCGCGATATGGGTACCGCGCTCATCGTGGGAGAAGCCACCCACATCATGTACTTGTAAACCTAACATGTGGCCTAAACCATGGGGGAAGAAAGCACTGGTAATGCCTTGATCAACCAAACCTTGGGCATCACCCGTGGCTAAATCAAAATCCAATAGCATTTGCGCGACTTTAGCGTGAGTCGCTAAGTGTAAATCAGGATAACGAACGCCAGGGCGCATCATGTCGATAAGCTCCAGCTGCGCCTTATTCATCGCAGCGATCAACTCATCGAAACGATTCTTCTCAAATGCATAGGTTCTAGTGATATCAGACGCATAGCCAAAGTAACTCGCGCCCGCATCAATAAGAAAAGACAAACGTTTCGCAGGGCTTTGATGCTCAAGCGCGGTGTAATGCAAAATCGCCGCATTTTGATTAAGAGCGATAATATTGCCGTAGGGCACTTCATTTTCGCTCTGGCCCACGGCAGATAAATAATGCTGTTGGATCTCGAACTCACTCGCACCGTTATAAAACGCATTTTTAGCAGCCAAATGTCCCTGCACCGCAATTTGGTTGGCGCGGCGCATACATTCCAGCTCATATTCAGTTTTAGTGGTTCTGTGGTAATGCAAATAGCTCATCACAGCATCAGGATTGCGACTGGTAAAACCCAGCACTTCGGCTACATCTAAATGCTCGCCCAAATAAGCCCAATTAACAGTGTCTTTGGGCAACAGTTCAGCGACCTTATCGGCCTTAGTTAACAGCTTAATATCAAAATGCTCGGTCCAGAACATATCCGGCACATCGGATACTTTGTGCCAAAAATCCACAGGACGATAAAAAATCAGCTGCGGCTTATCGCGACCATTGACGACTAACCAGCAATTCGGATTATCCAACACTGGCAACCATGCCTTGAAGTGCGGGTTTGCTTTAAAGGGATAATTGATATCATCCAAAAACATCCGATGCGGCTGACCCGAATGGATCACTAAACCAGACAAGGCTTCTCGAGACAAAATCTCTGCGACTCGGCGGTTTAACTCGGCAATATGGGCACGATAGTGATGAGCCAACTGATCCATTTGTCATCTCCTGCAATGAATAAAAGTTAATATTATGAGCCAAATTTGCCCACATAATCTTAATCTGATCATGAACAACAGATTCAACAGTCACTCAATCTAAAATACATGGCTGCTGAATAAAGAACATTAAAGCGATAACATCATGATTATTTTTAATAATTCTATTCAACCCTAGCATGGCTACAGCGTTTAAACGTCTAAGGAAAACAGCCACAAAGACCTATTTATCTGCAAAGTGATTTAACGCATTCTAGGTGTTCTACACTCTGTGCAGTGTATCACAAAGGTGAAAAATCACTCTAGCCGACAAGAAATTAAACAGTCGTTTAAATTGGGTGTTGTAATTTATCGAATTTCGAAGCACACTGGCACACAACTGGTCAAATGATGGCCGAAGCTGCTGTGAGATAGAGAGTCGTACTAGCACCAACACATAATGGTGGGTATCACTTTTAAGCCAAAAGGAAGCAAGCAATGATCTACCAAAGTCCTACAATTCAAGTTGAGTTACTCGAGGATAATATTGCCAAGCTGTGCTTTAACGCACCCGGTTCGGTGAACAAATTCGACAGAGAAACCCTCGCTTCGCTCGATGCCGCATTAGACAGCATCAAGCAAAATTCCAATATCAAAGCGTTAGTGCTGACCTCAAGTAAAGATACCTTTATTGTGGGTGCCGACATTACCGAATTTTTAGGCCTATTCGCACAAGATGACGCCGTACTGCTCTCTTGGGTTGAACAAGCCAACGCTGTCTTCAACAAACTCGAAGACTTACCTTTCCCAACCGCATCTGCAATCAAAGGCTTTGCCTTAGGTGGCGGCTGTGAAACCATTCTGGCAACGGATTTTCGTATCGCAGATACCACAGCCAAAATCGGTTTACCTGAAACTAAACTCGGCATCATCCCAGGCTTTGGCGGCACAGTTCGTCTGCCACGTGTGATTGGTGCAGATAACGCACTTGAATGGATCACCACTGGTAACGACCAACGCGCTGAAGATGCACTGAAAGTCGGTGCTGTGGATGCTGTGGTTGCGCCAGAAGCATTAGAAGCGGCTGCGATTCAAATGCTCAAAGATGCTGTTGCTGAAAAGCTCGATTGGCAAGCGCGTCGTAACCGCAAGCTGTCTGCCCTAACGCTGCCAAAACTCGAAGCTATGATGTCATTCACCACTGCTAAAGGCATGGTGTTTGCTGTTGCGGGTAAACACTACCCAGCACCAATGGCCGCAGTAAGCGTGATTGAGCAAGCATCGACTAAAGGCCGCACCGAAGCACTGCAAATCGAGCATCAAGCCTTTATCAAACTGGCTAAAACTGACGTTGCTAAAGCGCTTATCGGTATCTTCCTTAATGATCAATTCGTTAAAGGCAAAGCGAAAAAAGCGGGTAAATTAGCCAAAGAAGTGAAAAACGCTGCCGTATTAGGTGCTGGCATTATGGGCGGCGGTATCGCCTACCAAAGCGCCAGCAAAGGCACACCGATTGTCATGAAAGACATTGCCCAGCCAGCATTAGATTTAGGCCTCAATGAAGCCGCCAAACTGCTGTCTGCCCAAGTTGCTCGTGGTCGTTCAACGCCAGAAAAAATGGCCAAAGTGCTGAACAACATCACGCCTTCATTAGATTATGCTGCGCTCAAACACAGTGATGTCGTCGTTGAAGCCGTTGTTGAACATCCAAAAATTAAAGCACAGGTTTTAGCCGAAGTTGAAGGCTATGTGAGTGAAGATGCAATTATCGCGTCAAACACCTCAACGATTTCAATCAACTTGCTCGCTAAGAGCATGAAGAAACCTGAGCGTTTCTGCGGTATGCATTTCTTCAACCCAGTGCACAAAATGCCGTTGGTCGAAGTTATCCGTGGTGAGCACAGTTCTGAAGAAACCATCGCCTCTGTTGTGGCTTACGCCAGCAAAATGGGCAAAACCCCAATCGTGGTAAACGATTGCCCAGGCTTCTTCGTTAACCGCGTACTCTTCCCTTACTTTGCAGGCTTTAACGGCTTACTTGCCGAAGGTGGCGACTTTGCTGCAATCGACAAAGTAATGGAAAAACAATTCGGTTGGCCAATGGGCCCTGCTTACCTGCTCGACGTAGTGGGTTTAGACACAGGTCATCACGCCCAAGCCGTTATGGCTGAAGGTTTCCCTGATCGCATGGGTAAATCAGGCACTGATGCGATTGATGTGATGTTTGAGAACAAACGTCTTGGCCAGAAAAATGGCAAAGGTTTCTATGTCTATTCAGTCGATAGCCGTGGTAAACCGAAGAAAGATGTCGATCCAACGAGCTACGGCCTATTGAAAGATGCCTTTGGCGAGTTAAAAACCTTTGAAGCCGATGACATTATTGCCCGTACAATGATCCCTATGATCATCGAAACCGTGCGCTGTTTAGAAGAAGGTATTGTCGCATCACCTGCCGAAGCGGATATGGGCCTAGTTTATGGCTTAGGTTTCCCACCATTCAGAGGCGGCGTGTTCCGTTACTTGGATACCATGGGTGTAGCAAACTTTGTAGCCTTAGCAGACAAATATGCTCACTTGGGCGGTCTGTATCAAGTCACAGATGCGATGCGTACATTAGCAGCCAATAACGGTAGCTACTACCAAGCCTAATTAGCGGGAAAGGAATTTAATCATGAAACAAGCTGTTATCGTAGACTGCATCCGTACTCCGATGGGCCGCTCAAAGGCTGGCGTATTTCGTAATGTACGTGCAGAAACTCTGTCTGCCGAATTGATGAAAGGTCTGTTGCTGCGTAATCCGCAACTCGACCCAAACCTGATTGAAGACGTGATTTGGGGTTGTGTGCAACAAACCCTAGAGCAAGGCTTCAACATTGCCCGTAATGCTTCACTATTAGCCGGCATTCCAAAGACAGCTGGCGCTGTGACGGTTAACCGCCTATGTGGTTCGTCAATGGATGCTATCCATCAAGCAGCGCGTGCGATTATGACTGGCATGGGCGACACCTTTATTATTGGTGGCGTAGAGCACATGGGCCATGTACCTATGAGCCATGGTGTCGACTTCCACCCTGGTCTTGCTAATAACGTGGCAAAAGCCTCTGGCATGATGGGGTTAACGGCTGAAATGCTGGGTAAATTGCACGGTATTACCCGTGAGCAGCAAGATGCTTTTGCGGTACGTTCTCATCAACGCGCTTATGCAGCCACAGTTGAAGGCCGTTTTGCTAAGGAAATCTATGGCATTGAAGGTCACGATGCTAACGGTGCCTTAATTAAAGTCCTCCAAGACGAAGTGATCCGCCCAGAAACCACAATGGAATCTCTAGCAGCACTGCGTCCGGTATTTGATCCAGTCAACGGTACTGTCACTGCGGGTACTTCTTCTGCACTATCTGATGGCGCTTCAGCCATGTTAATCATGGAAGAATCTAAAGCGCGCGCACTTGGCTTACCAATTCGTGCACGTATTCGCTCTATGGCGGTTGCGGGTTGTGATGCGGCTATCATGGGTTACGGCCCAGTGCCAGCCACGCAAAAAGCGCTGGCTCGTGCCGGTATCACAGTTGCCGATTTAGATGTGATTGAACTGAACGAAGCATTTGCAGCTCAGTCTTTACCTTGTGTAAAAGATTTAGGCTTAGCGGATGTGGTTGACGACAAAATCAACCTCAACGGCGGTGCGATTGCATTAGGTCACCCACTGGGTTGTTCAGGTGCGCGTATCTCTACGACGCTGATCAACTTGATGGAAGACAAAGACGCGACCTTAGGTTTAGCGACCATGTGTATTGGTTTAGGCCAAGGTATCGCCACTGTGTTCGAACGTGTTTAATTCGTTAATCGAATAATTATCAAAGCCGGAACTTGTTCCGGTTTTTTTTATGCCAAATATTCTGCCATCGTAAATATTAATATTTCTCATTTCTTCTGCTGTTCATTTGAAAATCAGTCCGTTATCGACTTAACTACAAGGGCATTACTGGCTATTGTGGACGACAACAGGCAAGCAATCATCAGCCAAATCTAGGCAGTGTAGTGCAAGGATGCAATTCGTTGTTTTACCAGAGGAATGCCTGATGCTACAAACGGAACAGACACTTTTCGAACAAATGCGGATCACTGAGCTGGAGATCGAGTCTCGTAAAGCGCTCTTCTCTTTTACTGGGGGAGATGTAAAGGCCCTGCAATCCTTTAAGCCTATCATCGAAGAAAACATCGATAAAATCGTCGATGACTTTTACGGCTTACAAACCAGTGTGTCAGAAATTGCGCTCTTGATTGGAGACTCAGACACCCTTGCCCGCCTGCGTACCGCACAGAGAAGATATGTGCTTGATTTATTTAATGGTGTTTATGATCTTGAGTACGTAAACAATCGCCTACGGATTGGTTTAGTCCATAAACGCATTGGTGTTGAGCCCAAACTTTACCTGTCTGCGGTACACACACTCAAGGAGTTGATCTATGCAGTGATCAACGGCTCAGTACAAGATGTACGTCAAGCCGAACGTATTCGAGCCGCAATTGATAAACTCGTGCTGTTTGATGTCACACTAGTATTCGATACTTATATTCGCAGCTTAGTCTCCGAGATTGAGAACGCTAAAGATAAGGCTGAGAAATATGCCCAAAGCATGGAAAGCAAAGTCAAAGAGCGGACCCAGCAGTTAGAAGAACTCTCGCAAACCGATCCCTTAACAGGTTTGCTCAACGTAAGGCACTTACAAGAAACCGCAACTCGCATACTCAGAGCAGCCCAAAGACGCGCCGAGCCAGTATGTGTCATCTACTTAGATGTAGATGATTTTAAATTATTTAATGACACTCAAGGCCATAGATCAGGTGATGAAGTACTTTGTGCTGTCGCAAAAGCGATTAAAGAAACCACTCGTGCTGAAGATCATTGTTTTCGATATGGTGGAGATGAGTTCTGTATCATCATGCCTAATTGTCGTGAGGAACAAGCTCGCGAGAATTTCATCACTCGGTTTAATCAAAAAATAAAACTCAGTCTAAACAATATTTCCTTAAGCTTTGGCATTACAGATACTGGCCCCTATGAATATGAAGAAGCCAATAGCTTAATTCATAAAGCCGATCAAAAAATGTATAGCTACAAACGGGCGTCCAAATTGCAGCAACAAACTATGGCAGCTGCAAATGATTTAGCACCAGAGAATAGTACAGCTGTCATCCATCCAATCTCTCAATCTCAAAGCGCTGCTGATAAAGCCGTTGAGTAATGTTAATTATCATAAGCCATAAGTTTGTTCCACGTGGAACATTTTATCTCTAGCTTTGGTAACGACAAAAAGCACACCAATCAAACCACATCACAAATTAAGACCACCAACTTGGTTTATCATGGGGGCTGGAGTAACATTAGCTAATTCTGCTTAACCGTTCAGTAGAGGTAATATGAACGACGCTTTCTCAACCGCACAGCATAGGCTCGATGCAATAGGCTTACGTTGCCCAGAACCTGTAATGATGGTGCGTAAAACGGTAAGACAAATGGCTGCAGGCGAGACACTACTGATCATTGCCGATGACCCTGCAACGACACGCGATATTCCAAGCTTCTGTGAGTTTATGGATCACACCCTTATCGCCAGCGAAACGGCTCAGACGCCATACCAATATTTGATCAAAAAAGGACTTTAAGTCGTATCGTTTTAGCGACTTAATCATTAAAAAAGGATGTGAGGGACTATGCCAAAACTGCTGGCAATTGCCTATAAAACTGTAAAGCGCGGCCCAATGAATGAGGTTCTCTGTGCCAATGTCACCCAGTTAAATGGTGTAGAGAAAGATGTATTTGGTCGTCCTGGCAAACGCCAAGTCACTGTGCTTTCCAAACTACAATGGCAACAAGCCTGTCGTGCTATCGAGGCAGAATTGCCTTGGACGACTCGCAGAGTAAATCTGCTCGTTGATGGTCTAGTATTTAGCAGTGCAGATGTTGGTAAACATTTACAAATTGGTGAGTTACTACTTGAAATTACAGGTGAGACCGATCCTTGTAAAAAAATGGAAATTGCACATGTTGGTTTAGAAGCCGCACTCACCCCAGATTGGCGAGGAGGTGTAACATGCAGGGTATTAAATGATGCCATGATCCACCTAGGTGATGAGATAGCAATTTTCTTTCCTAGCTAATCCAATCAGCCTATCTCAGCTAGTTCTCCATACTCCTCTATAAATAGAACCAAATAACTTGGTTCTATTTCTGTTGTCCCAATCCTAATATAAATATCAGCTTTCTAGCTCGAACATCAATTGAAACAGTATTTACGTTTTCCTTCCTATCTATTTATGCGATAACTACACCAAGTATTAACAAAACTTTATCTTGTGATTAATACCGATCATGTAGCCCATAAGAACGATAACAGGAAGTGACATGTTTAACTCTAAACTTACCCCGCTTTATATTGCCCTCACTCTTGGGATGAATACCCTCGCAGTTAACGCCACAGAAACGAAAGAATCGACTTGGAATGTTAACGCTCCAGCGAATGCTCCCTTAGTGCAAGTCAAAGTTGATGTTAATGAAGGCACTTGGATGAACTTAAGTGTCAGTCCAGATGGTAAGCATATCGTCTTCGACTTACTCGGTGACATCTACCAAATTCCAGTAACAGGCGGTGAAGCTAAGCCATTAGCCCAAGGCATAGCTTGGCAGATGCAGCCCGTCTATAGCCCTGATGGCAAGCACATTGCTTTTACGTCCGATGGTGATGGTGGTGATAACATTTGGATTATGGATGCTGATGGTAAAAACCCAAGAACAGTTACCCAAGAAACCTTCAGGCTGCTAAACAGTCCAGCTTGGAGCCCAGACTCCCAGTATCTGGTTGCCCGTAAGCACTTTACCGCCAGTCGTAGTTTGGGTGCGGGCGAAGTGTGGCTATACCACGTTGCGGGTGGTGAAGGCGTTAAATTGACCGAGCGTCCTAATGATGAGAAAGATTTAGGTGAACCCGCGTATTCACCCGATGGTCGCTATATCTACTTTAGCCAAGATGACACGCCGGGTAAAACATTCCATTACTCAAAGGATTCGGTCAACGGTATCTACAAAATAAAACGCTACGATACTCAAACTGGTGAGATTGAAGTATTAATCGAAGGCACGGGTGGTGCAATTCGGCCAACGCCGAGCCCAGACGGCACTAAGCTCGCCTATATTAAGCGCGATGATTTTCAGTCATCACTCTACCTACTCGACCTTAAGTCGGGAGAGACGACTAAACTGTTTGGCGAACTTGACCGTGATATGCAAGAGACTTGGGCCATTCATGGCGTCTATCCAACAATGGCATGGACACAAGATAACAAGGATATTTTCTTCTGGGCTAAGGGAAAAATTAATCGTCTGAATGTTGCCAATAAAACACTCACAGATATCCCCTTTAGTGTAAAAACTGAGTTAGCCATACAACCCTCGGTGCGCTTTAAGCAAGATATCGATAAAGACGTTTTCGATGTAAAAATGCTACGTATGGCGCAAGTCTCACCGGATGGTAGCAAAGTCGCCTTCGAAGCACTGGGGAAAATTTGGTTAAAATCCTTACCCGATGGCAGAATGTCGCGCTTAACTGATCTAGACAAAAATATTGCAGAACTTTATCCCCAATGGTCGCGCGATGGTAAAAATATTGTTTTCACCACTTGGAATGACCAAGACCAAGGCACAGTACAAGTGATTAGCGCCAAAGGTGGCAAACCTAAGCAGCTAACATCTGAACCAGGAAAGTATGTCGAACCCACCTTTTCACCCAATGGTGAACTCGTAGTGTATCGTAAAACTCAAGGCGGTAACCTCACACCAAGAACTTGGTCGCAGGAGCCCGGGCTATATAAAGTCGATATTAAAGGTAAACAAAATAGCAAGATCAGTACCGATGGCTATCAAGCTCAATTCGGTGCCAATGCCGATCGCATCTTTTTTATGAATAGCAGCGAAGATGAAACGCCGCAGTTATCATCCATCAACTTAGACGGCTTCGATAAGCGGGTTCATTACAGCAGCAAACATGCAACTGAATTTAGGGTTTCACCCGATGGTGAGCAACTCGCCTTTGCTGAACGCTTTAAAGTTTGGGTAACACCTTTTGCTAAACACGGCGAGACAGTTGAGATTGGCCCCAATGCCAGCAACCTACCTGTAAGCCAATTGAGTGCCCGTGCGGGCGAAAGTATCAGTTGGAACAGTAAAAGCGACCAACTCTATTGGACTCTTGGCCCCGAGTTGTACCAAGCCAAGGTTGACACTCAATATCGCGACAAAGATGAAAAGGCACAACCAAGCATTATCGATTTAGGCTTTACCGAAAAGGCCGATGTTCCACGTGGAACAATCGCCTTCATCGGTGGCAAAGTGATTACGATGGAAAATGACCAAGTGATTGATAATGGTGTGGTCATAGTTAAAGACAATCATATTGTCGCCGTAGGCGATGCCAATGTTGCGATTCCTAAGGATGCGCAGATCATCGACATCAAAGGCAAATCCATTATGCCAGGACTATTCGATGCCCATGCCCATGGACCGCAAGCAGATGATGAAATTGTGCCACAACAGAACTGGGCGCTGTATTCAGGCTTATCCTTGGGTGTCACCACGATTCACGATCCCTCGAATGACACCACAGAAATCTTTGCCGCATCTGAGCAACAAAAAGCAGGTAATATTGTTGGCCCACGAATATTCTCCACCGGCACCATACTTTATGGTGCCAATGCGCCTGGCTACACATCGCACATAGACTCACTAGATGATGCCAAATTCCATCTTGAACGCCTGAAAAAAGTTGGAGCCTTTAGCGTAAAAAGCTATAACCAACCGCGCCGCAATCAGAGACAGCAAGTCATAGCCGCAGCACGTGAACTCGAAATGATGGTCGTGCCTGAAGGTGGCAGCTTGCTGCAACATAATTTAAGCATGGTCGCCGATGGACATACTACGATTGAGCACTCACTCCCCGTTGGTTCAATCTATAACGATATCAAACAGTTTTGGAGCCAGACTCAAGTTGGTTACACGCCAACCTTAGTGGTTGCCTATGGTGGTATTTCTGGTGAAAACTACTGGTATGATAAAACCGATGTGTGGGCACATCCACGCCTATCCATGTATGTGCCAGCCGATATTTTACAAGCAAGATCAATGCGACGCCCCCATGCACCAGAGAGCCACTACAATCATTTCAATGTTGCTAAGGTTGCTAACGAGCTCAATAAGTTAGGGGTTCACCCAAATATTGGCGCCCACGGTCAACGTGAAGGTTTAGCGGCACATTGGGAAATGTGGATGTTTGCCCAAGGCGGCATGAGCAATATGGAAGTGTTGAAAACGGCCACCATTAATCCAGCGACGACCTTTAGCATGGAGCAGCAACTCGGTTCTATCAAAGAAGGTAAGCTCGCAGACTTGATCGTTATTGATGGTGATCCATTAGCCGACATTCGCGTCACCGACAGAGTCACTCATACTATGGTCAATGGTAAGTTATTTGATGCAGAGACTATGAAGGAACTTAATGGGGATAAAGAACAGCGTAAGCCGTTTTTCTTTGAGAAACTCTAAGGGCAACTTTCAAGTCTAGGAGAATAGCTTTCCTGTTGAGACCGTTTAAGTTTAACAAGATGAGTTCCAGCGAAGCTCAAAAAGCATGTTCCACGTGGAACATGCTTTTTTGTATTTGGATACTCTACAAGAGTTTTCTTTAATATCAGTCAGCCCAACGATTAATGATTCTAGTGGCTATGCTCAGCACAGGAATCGACACAGGCCTGATAAGCAACACACTCGACAAGATGATCGTTCACCATACCCACCGCCTGCATAAAGGCATAACAAATGGTTGGGCCGACAAAATTGAATCCGAGTTTCTTCAACGCTTTTGACATGGCTTCAGATTCTGGTGTTTGTGCCGAAACCTGCGACATTGCCCTAATCTGATTAACTATGGGTTTACCGCCCACAAAACTCCATAAAAATGCAGAGAAATCCTTCCCATCGGCAGTATAGGCTAAATAACCTTTGGCATTCTTGATGATAGAATTCACCTTCAAGCGGTTGCGCACTATACCGGGATTCAACATGAGCTCCTCCACTTTCGCCTCATCAAAAGTCGCAATAATCTCAGGTTCAAAATTAGCAAAGGCCTGTTCATAATTTTGTTGCTTCTTCAGGATAGTTATCCAAGATAATCCGGCCTGTTGACCATCTAAACACAACTTAGCAAACAGCTCCTTTGGATCATAAACAGGTCGCCCCCACACTTTGTCGTGATACTCACGATACAAGGGATCATCACTTACCCAGCCACAGCGGATCTCTTCCATGGTATATAACCTTATTGTTTTAATTAAGAAGGTAAAAAATAACCTACATAAGCAGATATCTACAAGGTATAATCGAACCCATTTTCTATTCAGGCTGACGGCAGTAGACAAGTAGACATGACGACAAAACACGACGTAAAAACATTTCAGGGTTTCATTCTCACCCTGCAGGAATATTGGGCACAGCAAGGCTGTGCAATTGTTCAACCTTTAGATATGGAAGTCGGCGCGGGTACATTCCACCCACAAACTTTCCTACGTTCTTTAGGGCCTGAACCTATGAGCAGTGCCTATGTGCAGCCATCGCGCCGCCCTACGGATGGTCGTTACGGTGAAAACCCTAACCGTCTGCAGCACTACTACCAATTCCAAGTCGTGTTGAAGCCTTCTCCTGACAATATTCAAGAGCTGTATTTAGGCTCACTGCAAGCACTGGGTATTGATACTCAAATCCACGATATCCGCTTTGTGGAAGATAACTGGGAATCACCAACACTAGGTGCTTGGGGCTTAGGCTGGGAAGTTTGGCTTAATGGTATGGAAGTGACTCAGTTTACGTACTTCCAACAGGTTGGCGGCATCGAATGCAGCCCAGTCACAGGTGAAATCACCTATGGCCTAGAGCGTCTGGCCATGTATATCCAAGGCGTAGATAGTGTTTATGATCTCGTATGGACCGATGGTCCACTGGGCCGCATCACCTATGGTGATGTGTTCCATCAAAATGAAGTCGAGCAATCGACCTATAACTTCGAGCACGCCGATGTGGACTTTATGTTCACCCTGTTCGATCAGTGCGAAAAAATGTGTCAGCATTTATTGTCGCTAGAAAAACCTTTACCTCTGCCCGCATACGAGCAAGTGATGAAAGCCTCACACGCCTTCAACCTGCTCGATGCCCGCCATGCCATTTCAGTTACCGAGCGCCAACGCTACATCTTACGCGTTCGTACTATGGCGAAAGCGGTCGCTGAATCTTATTATCAGGCACGCGAAGCGCTTGGCTTCCCAATGTGTAAGTAGAGGTAAAAACATGAATTTTGAAAACTTACTCATAGAGTTAGGCACGGAAGAATTACCACCTAAGTCACTACGTAAACTGGCTGAATCCTTTTTAGCTAACTTTACTGAAGAACTCACCAAAGCCGATTTAGCGTTCAGCTCAGCCGTTTGGTACGCAGCGCCACGTCGTCTGGCAATTAACGTCACTGAACTTGCCCTTGCACAAGCTGACAAAGTGGTTGAAAAACGCGGCCCCGCCGTGAGTTCAGCATTTGATGCTGAAGGCAAACCGACGAAAGCCGCTGAAGGTTGGGCACGTGGTAATGGTATTACTGTTGAACAAGCCGAACGTTTAGTTACAGATAAAGGCGAATGGTTAGTCCATAACGCCAAAGTTGAAGGCGTCGAAACCAAAAGTTTGATCGCTGCTATGGCTCAACGTGCACTCGATAAATTGCCCATTCCTAAGCCAATGCGCTGGGGCAATAATAAAACCCAATTTATTCGCCCTGTGCACACCGCGACTATGTTGTTAGGCAGTGAGTTGATTGAAGGTGAATTGCTGGGTATCAAATCGGCACGCACTGTTCGCGGTCACCGCTTTATGGGACTCAAGCAGTTTGAATTAGCCCATGCAGATCACTACCTTGCCGACCTAAAAGAAAAAGGCAAAGTCATCGCCGATTACGAAAGCCGTAAAGCGTTAATTAAAGCCGATGCCGAAAAAGCTGCCGCTAAGATTGGTGGCACAGCCGATATCGAAGATAGCCTGCTTGAAGAGGTCACCTCTTTGGTTGAATGGCCTGTGGTATTGACCGCTAGCTTCGAAGAAAAATTCTTAAGTGTACCGTCTGAAGCTTTGGTCTATACCATGAAAGGCGACCAAAAATACTTCCCAGTCTTTGATAATGCAGGCAAGTTACTGCCAAACTTTATCTTTGTGGCCAATATAGAATCTAAAGATCCCGCGCAAATTATCTCAGGTAACGAGAAAGTCGTTCGCCCACGTCTTGCCGACGCCGAGTTCTTTTTTAATACCGATAAAAAACACACGCTGGAATCGCGTTTACCTAGCCTAGAAACCGTCCTGTTCCAACAGCAGCTCGGTACCTTAAAAGACAAAGTGAATCGTATTTCTGCTCTAGCCGCCTTTATTGCCGGACAAACTGGCGCGAATGCGGTTGATGCAGCCCGTGCAGGTTTGTTATCTAAAACCGATTTGATGACCAATATGGTGATGGAGTTTACCGACACTCAAGGCACTATGGGCATGCACTACGCCCGCCTCGATGGTGAAACCGAAGCCGTTGCGGTTGCAATGGAAGAGCAATACAAGCCTAAGTTCTCTGGCGATACAGTGCCTAGTGCTGGCGTATCTTGCGCAGTCGCATTAGCAGATAAGCTCGATACTTTAGTCGGTATCTTTGGTATTGGCCAAGCACCAAAAGGCGCAGCCGATCCCTTTGCCCTACGCCGTGCCGCCATTGGTGTGCTGCGTATTATCGTAGAGAACAAACTGCCACTGGACTTAGTAACGCTGATTGCTAAAGCTCAGGAGCTCCACGGTACTAACTTAAGCAACGCCAATGCAAGCGACGAAGTGTTAGAGTTCTTAATGGCTCGCTTCCGCGCTTGGTATCAAGATAAAGGCATTGGTGTTGATGTGATCTTAGCCGTGCTAGCACGTCGCCCAACACGCCCAGCTGATTTTGATAGTCGTATCAATGCGGTATCACACTTTAGAAGCCTAGAAGCTTCTGGCGCACTTGCAGCAGCGAACAAACGGGTATCCAACATTCTGGCTAAGATTGAAGGCGCTTTACCAACAACCATCAATGCAAGTTTGTTGACCGAAGCCGCAGAGCAAGCATTGGCGGCCAAGTTGAACGAGCTGCAACCACAGTTGGCACCTTTGTTTGCCAATGCAGATTACCAACAGGCCTTAACTTTGTTAGCTGCCCTACGTGAAAGCGTGGATCAGTTCTTCGAAGATGTAATGGTTATGGCGGATGATGAAGCTTTGAAAAACAATCGTTTAGCATTGTTGAATAATCTACGCGAGCAGTTCCTGCACGTAGCAGATATATCACTACTGCAATAACGATACTAAGGTTTATAAAATTATCGCTTTATAAAAAACGCGCTTCATAGCGCGTTTTTTATTGTCCTGATTTCTTATACCAAACGTATTAAATTGCCCAATCAAAACTGCGTCAGTTTTTGATGTAAGCCATCAAATTGAGTTTGATCTAAGTTAACTTGCTGCAGTAAATTCGCCAGTATCTCAGGGGACAATTGCCCTGCTTGATGCAGCATAGAAATCTCGCTAATCACATTCGCCCGCCACACCACAGCGGCGAGCCCCGCTTGCGGGCGCGAGTTTACACTGGCGAGCTTGTCTAATTCTGTTTCAAAGGTATTGGGTAACTGCCAATACTTAGCAAGCAATGAACTCAAGGTTAACGATTTCGTCGTCATCACTTGTCTAAATAATCCAGAATTAGGCTGTTCTCCCGGCTCTGCCTGTACAAATGCATCGAGAAGCATTTTAAAAATGGCCAACTTGCCGACATCGTGTAATAAGCCCAATAAAAAAGCCGTATCTTGATCTTCATCGCTTAACTCACTGGCAAGAAAAGCAACCTGCATCGAATGGCGCCAAATTTCAGCCCCAAAACGACGGAAATAGATTGGTTTAATATCCAACATTTCACGCACTAAACAAGTAGTGACAAATTTTCTCAACTGTTCGCGGCCAAGCTGTACCAAAGCCTGCTGTAAACTGGTGATATCCCTATCGCTACGTTTAAACGCGGGAGAATTACACAGCTTAAGCACCTCCACACTCAATAAAGGATCTCGCTCAATAAGCGCTAATAGATCCTTAATATCAAACTGAGGATCGGCCAGCATACGATCTAATTCCAATACCTTTGACGGCAGCTTTAACACTTTCTCGGCGATCACTTGTGGCGATGCCAAGGCCTGCTCTATCTCCGCCATGACTCTACGTTCAAGATTATTCGCTACACCGCCAGTGTCCTTAACCCGTGTCGGAAATAACAAACTATAAAAGAGTGCAGATAAATCGACAGATACCACGCTAATGTCTTCGAGAGGTTTAGCAGGCTTTCGCGCAGGTTCAAGCGACTTACCTAAGTCCGTCGTTGAAAAACTTTTGGGTCTCTCAACGGTCGCCGTATCGCGAATATTAAAGAGTTTATTAAAAAGTGATTTAATCAAGAAGCATCAACCTGTCATTATAAATAATTGTTAAAAAGTCAGTTAAATATTGCCCATCATAAATCCATTTTGATCAGCTCAAGCCGTGTATTAAGACATTGTAGACAGGCTAATACTTAGCTTAAGTGTAACATATTCAATTCATTTCGGACTTCTTCTATCCCACCATTACTGCTTTTACAAAGACAATCTTGGTTACAAGTTGAAACCTCAAAAAACTTACATTTCAGCATCATTTAACTGACAATACGCCTACCATTCCTAAAGGGATACATATTTTGTCTCCCTTTAATTGATTAACAATCTACTCGCGAGCTAACAACGGAAAATTTGATGATCGAGGTAATAAAAGCGGGTGCACTAACCACAGTTCAAGATATCGGACGCATGGGATATCGACATTTAGGCGTAACCCAAGCTGGTGCCTTAGATAGACCTGCACTGTGTTTAGCAAACCGCCTACTCTCAAATCCAGACAATACACCCGTACTGGAATTGACCTTCGGACAATCGATTTTTTTGTTTAAACGCGATGCTTGGATTGCCTTAACGGGTGCCGATTTCGATGCCCGCATAGACAATAAACCCATAGTTTGCGGCTGGCGCTACTCCATTAAGGCAGGACAAAAACTCAGTCTTAGAGGGGGAAATAAAGGCATGCGTGCCTATGTTGCGGTTGACGGCGGCGTTAAAGTGCCGTTAGTGATGGATTCTGCTGCAACTGATTTAACCTCAGGTATCGGTGGATTTCATGGCCGCGCATTAGAAGCTGGCGATAACCTGACCTTAGGTTCCGCTCATCCACTAAGAAGGCAAGTTGGCGCAATTCAAAAAAGTTGGAATGGGCATATTCGCGCACTCGCAACAAAGCACACCCAAGCCTTCTCGTTGAAATCTCAGCAAATATTCTGGCAAACACAGTGGCAACTTTCAGCTGAAAGTGATCGTGCGAGTGCAATACTCAAAGGTGATACGTTAACATTGGCGAAGCCATTCCCTGTACAATCACACACAGTCACCCCCGGAGTGGTTCAAGTCTCCGCTTCAGGGCAACCACTCGTGTTACTTGCCGATGCGCAGACCACCAGCAGTCATCCGCAAATAGCCGTAATTATTGAAGCCGATCTTTGGAAGCTTGCCCAAACTCGCCCAGGGCAGACAGTTAAATTCGAATTGGTTGACGATGAACAAGCGGCAACGGCGCAAGCGGAATGGCATGACTACTTCTACCGACTACAACGTAGCCTAGGTTAACGAACCACTGCATAATCAAATCTACAAAATATCACCCCGTATTCCCTACTAAACCCTATATCGGTTTAATTCAAATAACACACTATGCTCGTGCTAATTCGCACTTAGGTTCGGTGTAACTTGCTGGCTATAAAACAGCGCCACATCTTGTAATTGCTCAGAGCTTAACGCGCTGACTTGTGATTGCATCAAAGGTTCGAGTCGTAAACCGGTTTTAAAATCGACGAGCTGTTTATTAAGATAAGCTAATTTTTGTCCCTTTAAGTTTGGGAATTGCTTGGCCATAGCGATCACCGCATTGCCATGGCATGACTCACACTGTGCTGTAGCCAATGCCTGACCTCGCTCTATATCTGCTTGATAAACCTCTCCATTAACCTCTGTGGATAAGCCACATAGCGCAATCAAACTTATGATAATCGCTTTCATTTTGGTTCCTTAGGGAAAGGGTTAACTAGCACAGGCTGCAGGTTCGGTTCTAAAGGTAGACGTCTGAAGATCGTCATATCCATTTCAGCCTGCCCATAATGAGTGCTTAGATAACTCAAGGTGGGCTCCCAAGTATCCGACAAGTCCCATAAACCCTGAGTGTCTATCATCCACTGCAAAGTCTCTTTCCAAAAGGCTTTATCGCCGTGGTTTTGCACGACTATCATACTGGTATGGCAGGCATTACATTGATAGTTCACTAACTCCCAGCTAGGAGCCATGATCAAACCCGATTTAGGGTCCACTGGATACTCAGCGGCTAGCGAAATACTGGATGCCACTAGCCCAAGCAATATCAGTTTATTGATATGCGACTTCATCACACCACCCTAACGGCAATACGGTGGCAGCCGTTAAACATATATCCCTTAGGATTCCATTGCGGTTGTACGACAGGCTGACTATCACCTTCACTATCGGTCGCTTTGGCCCAGATTTCATAATAACCCTGCGACGGTAATTGCAATTCAATCTTCCATTGCTGCCATGCTGTTATGTTTTTAGGTTTTTCTAATTCAGCGGCAAACCAACGGGTGCCATAATCGTAACTGACTTCCACCTTAACCACTTCCCGCAATCCCGCCCAAGCATGACCTGCGATAGTCATCTTTTGACCCACAGCTAATTCGGTTCCAGATTGGGGTTGAGTGATCAATGACTTCACTATCATTTCTTCAATGATTTTATAGTCTTTATCATCAACAGACTCACCTGGCGCTATCGGATATTTAGGGAGTTGATACGCTGGTGCTTCCATTTTATGTCCATCATGAACTTTATTACGCACACTGATCCCCGTCGCCGCTTTTTGCGAAACGGAGCCCGGCCGTCCACCAAACACAATACGTAAGGGATATCCATGTAGATAAGGAATGTCCTCACCATTCATCGACCATGCAATAAGCCCAAGCTCTTCAAGCGCCGCCTTTATTGGTACGCCGCGTGAAATCGCCTCACCTTTGCCGCTCAAATGCCGATCAACACCGTGATGGCCTGTGTAAACAGCATCAGATTTAATACCGCAATCCTTAAGCACATCACTCACTAAGACACCTGTCCACTCGGAGCAAAATACGCCGGCATTATTCCACTGATTACCCTTAGTTCTAGGAAAAAAGCCAGAGCGACTATTACCGCCACATTCAATCAGCAACTGCAATGTGTAATGCTTAAAGCGACGCTTAAGTTCATCAATTGTGTAGGTTTTTGGGGTGATTACAGACTCACCATCCACTTGAAAAGTCCAAGTTTTAGCATCTAACGCCTTAAAGTCAGGCACTATGCCATTCCAACGGATAAACGAGGCATCTGCAGGCGTCACGGCAGGAGCGAGCTTATGCTCCGGCGGAAACGCATTCAGTGGATGAGTGTTTAACACTTTGAAATAACTCGGTAAGTCATCTGCCTTAGTCCAAGTTAATGCTGATATATCCAGAGGAGTGACGGCTGCGGGAAGCTGTTCGGCAAATACCCACTTAACGGGTAAAGCTGATAACACAGACGTCGCTACCGCACCTTTAATAAAAACCCGACGATTAAGATCCATGTTATTTATCCTTTCCGAGGTAAAAGTAATCCGCCATCAGCTGCATATCAGCCTCAGTCAAGAGTTGGGCGACTTTAGTCATAGTGGGATCTTGGCGATTCCCCGCCTTAAAGGCTCGCAGTTGCTTCAATAGGTATTCTGAGTTTTGCCATCCGATATTAGGAATATGCTCAAAACGACTCACACCGGACTCGCCATGACAGGCCTTACACATATTCAATAACTTATTTGCCTCATCGGCGTTTGCCACCGCCGATAGCATAAAAATCAGTGCACTTACGGGGTAAATCACTCGCTGCCACATCCATTTATCTCGCCAATTAGCCTTTATCTCGACAGAATCCATCGAGCAAAGTAATTAAGATATGGTTAAATTATCTCAATGCTGTGGGTCGTTTAAATTCAATAAAAGTGACTCGTAAGCTCAAGAGAAATGACGCGTATTAGCGGATGTAGAAAGGGTAAAATATTCATTAGTCATAGGTGAAATGAGTCCATATAGTAGCTTTGCAGAAACACTCGGCATTTCACTCAAGGACAAACAATGGATCTTTATATTGGCAATAAAAACTACTCTAGCTGGTCACTGCGGGCTTGGTTTATGGCCGCAAAATCTGGCGTGCAGTTCAACGAAGTATTACTGCAACTCGATACCGACAGCTTCTATCAGCAACTCAAAGCCATTTCGCCGACTTTAAAAGTACCGACATTAGTCGATGGTGACATTACGGTATGGGATTCACTTTCGATTTGCGAATATCTCAACGACACCTATCTTGCAGGTAGCGCATGGCCGCAAGATCCTAAACAAAAAGCCAAGGCCAGATCGATTGCCAGTGAAATGCATTCAGGCTTTAATGCCGTGCGTAACGCTCTACCAATGAACATACGCGCGAGGCGCTATGTTGAGCTCACTGATGCGGTCCGCAAAGACATTGAGCGCATCGATGCGATTTGGTCAGCACAAATGGCCGAGTTTGCCCCATCACATGCGGAAGGTACTTGGTTATTTGGCCAATGGTCGATTGCCGACATGATGTTTGCCCCTGTGGTTATGCGTTTTCTTACCTACGATATTGAAGTCTCGCAGGCAAGCCGTGCCTATATGCAGCATGTGATCAGCTGTCCGGAAATGCAGGCGTGGATTAATGCGGCTAAAGCAGAGACTGAAATTGTTGCAGCGGATGAAGCGGGTATTGATCGATAAAGAGATAAATCATAGAGATAAAAAAGGGAAAGCCTTGGCTTTCCCTTAATCATTCAAGTACTAACGCGAGTCTTAACACGCATTACACGTCTAATATTATACATCTAGCATTAAACGTCTAAGTTAGCCACGTTCAATGCGTTCGCTTCGATGAACTCACGACGAGGTTCAACTTGATCACCCATCAAACAAGTGAACAACTGATCGGCACCCACAGCATCATCGATCGTGACTTGCAACATACGGCGTGATTCAGGATCCATTGTAGTTTCCCACAATTGCTCAGGGTTCATCTCACCCAATCCTTTATAACGTTGAATGTATAAGCCGCGTTTGGCTTCAGAAATCGTCCAATCTAGCGCTTCGAGGAAGCTGCCGACTTCTTTAACACGATCGCCGCGTTGTACATAGCCGCCTTCTTCAATCATGCCATCTAACGCCGCACCTAACTTACCGATACGTTGATAATCGCTTGATTGGAAGAAGTCATAAGTAAACAGATAGTTAGTATCGATACCGTGCTTACGAATGGTGATCTTAGGCAGATACACTTTACGCTCAGGATCGAGAATCGGCTCAGCAGAATACAGTACACCGCTGTTTTCCATTTCCACCAGCTCATGGATAAAGGCATCGATCCACTCTTTCATCTTGCCTTCATCGGCCAACATATCGTTGGTGATCATTGGGTGGTAAAGCATACGGTTAGTAATGTGCGTTGGATAGCGCTGCTCTAAACGGGCCACAATGGCTTCCACTTCACGATACTGAGTCACTAAACGCTCTAACGGCTCACCTGACATACCAATCGCACCTTGCGTTGGATACACAACAGTGCCATCCAATGCTTGAGTCGTGAGGTATTGAGTCAATGCTGGCTCATCTTTCAAATACTGTTCTTGCTTGCCCTTTTTCACTTTAAATAAAGGCGGTTGAGCAATATACACATAACCACGTTCAATCAATTCAGGCATTTGACGGAAGAAGAAGGTCAACAGCAAAGTACGAATGTGCGAGCCGTCGACGTCAGCATCCGTCATGATGATGATGTTGTGATAACGGGTTTTATCTGGGTTATATTCGTCGCGACCAATACCACAGCCAAGTGCCGTGATCAGTGTGGCCACTTCTTGAGAAGACAACATCTTATCGAAGCGGGCCTTCTCAACGTTTAGAATTTTACCTTTCAGTGGCAAAATCGCTTGGTTCTTACGGTTACGTCCCTGCTTAGCACTACCGCCAGCAGAGTCACCTTCCACTATGTAAATTTCTGAAAGACCAGGATCTTTTTCTTGGCAATCGGCCAGCTTACCTGGCAAACCACCTAAATCGAGTGCGCCTTTACGACGGGTCATTTCACGAGCTTTACGCGCCGCTTCACGGGCACGGGCAGCATCGACAATCTTACCGACGATCAACTTCGCATCAGCTGGGTTTTCCAGCAGATAATCGTTCAGCTTCTCACCCATGGTTTGTTCAACCGCGGTTTTCACTTCACTAGAAACCAGTTTGTCTTTGGTTTGCGAGCTGAACTTTGGATCTGGCACTTTAACAGAGATAACGGCAGTCAAGCCTTCGCGGGCATCGTCGCCAGTCGCGCTGGTTTTGCCTTTCTTGTTATAACCTTCGTTTTCCATGTAGCTGTTGAGGTTACGTGTCAACGCACTACGGAAACCGACTAAGTGAGTACCACCATCACGCTGTGGGATGTTGTTGGTAAAACAGAAAATATTTTCCTGATAACCGTCATTCCACTGCATAGCCACTTCAACGGTAATGCCATCTTCACGTTCTTGCATAAAGTGGAATACATCTTTGTTGACTGGCGTTTTATTACGGTTCAGGTAATCGACGAATGCGCTAATCCCGCCTTCGTATTTGAAAAATTCATTTTTATTGTCGCGTTCATCAACCAGACGAATACCCACGCCTGAGTTAAGGAAAGACAGTTCACGCACACGCTTTGCCAGAATTTCAAAGTGAAACTCAACATCGCTGAAGGTATCTTCACTTGGCCAAAAACGGATTTCAGTACCGGTTTTGGTTGCATCACCAATCTCTTTGATCGGCGCATCAGGCACACCGTGAGTATAAAACTGCTCGTATACTTTGCCAGCACGACGAATGGTCATTTGCAGCTTTTTAGATAAAGCGTTTACAACCGATACACCCACGCCGTGGAGACCGCCAGACACTTTATAGGAGTTATCGTCGAACTTACCGCCGGCATGCAATACCGTCATAATAACTTCTGCCGCCGATACGCCTTCTTCCTCATGGATAGAGACCGGAATACCACGGCCGTCATCCTTAACAGAAACCGAACCATCTACATGGATAGTAATCGTAATATCGCTACAGTGGCCGGCTAAGGCTTCATCGATAGAGTTATCGACTACTTCGAACACCATATGATGTAGACCCGTACCGTCGTCGGTGTCACCAATATACATCCCAGGTCTCTTACGTACTGCATCAAGGCCCTTAAGGACCTTAATACTCGAAGAATCGTAACTATTCTCTGACATATTATTCTCTCAATGGTTATTCAATTACCGTTACACGTCCCTGTTCCACATGAAACATCCTACTGGGAGGCGTGTGTAACGAATCGACTATTGCAGCAGGATCAATGGCGGTCACAAAAACTTGTGCTCCGGTATCCGTTAACTGCTTAAGCAATAGCTGCCTATGCTGTGCATCCAACTCGGACGGAAGATCGTCCACAAGATAAATACTGTTTTTATCTATTTGTTGTTTGAGCAACTTTCCCTGTGCAATACGCAGTGCACAGACTAATAATTTCAATTGACCACGGGACAGGGCATCCTGCGCCGGCAAAGTGCCTACACGAAGTCTAAGGTCAGCTTTATGGGGACCGCTGACGGTATGACCTGTGGCCAAATCTCTGGAATATTGGTTTTCGAGTAGTTCTGCAAAATCCGTTTTACTATCCCAGCCGCGCGTAAATGAAACCTTCACATCTACACTCGGTAAAAACTCCCCGATTATACCCTTAAGTAGCTCATTTAACGAGTCTACATAATGGTTTCGTATTTCGGTGACCTGCTCGGCATAGCGCACAAACTCTTGATCCCAAAATTGAATATGACTGTAAGCCGAACCGTTTCTAAGCAATTGATTTCTTTGCTTAAGAACGCGACGAACATTCGTCCAAGCGCCATAAAACTGTGGGTCAGCATGAAATGCGCCCCAATCGATAAATTGTCGACGGGATTTTGGGCCTTCAAACAGTAAAGAAAAGCTTTCAGGTGTGATCACTTGAATAGGTAAAGCTTCGGCTAAGGTCGACAGACGTTTGACTTTTTCGCCGTCGATTTTCACTTCCGTCTCACCATTGCGAAATCGGCGTAAACCAATTTTACTGTCACCGCGCGCTAAATTTAAAGTCGCAAAGAGCGTTAATTTATCGTCATCGTGATTAATCACTCGTTGGGATAAATGACTGCGAAACGAGCGCCCCATACCGAGGAAATAAATGGCTTCTAAAATACTGGTTTTTCCGCTGCCATTTTGACCATAAATCACGTTAATCCCAGATGCTGGGATTAACTGTGCAAACTGAATGTTGCGAAACGCTTCGATATTGAGACGGGTCAGGCTCATGCATTACTCATTAAGCCGCGTAAACGGCGTAGGCAAGGATTCATAGCACTTAACGAGCAACTCAATCGCTGCCACAGGCTAAGACTATCGGTAAATGAGTGAAGGAATGGCCAATGCTGTGCATTAAACACTGTGCCGCCGTTAAGCGGCATAGACATCAAAGACAGAGGTACAGACACGGGTAACGTAAAAATCGATGGTTTATAAGCGCATCGGCATAACCACATACATGGAATCTTCTTCCAAATGGTTTTCGATTAGGGCGCTGGAGTTACCATCAATGAGTGTGATACGCACATCATCGGACTTAAGGTTGTTGAGCACGTCCAGTAAGTAACTGACGTTAAAACCAATTTCTAGGGCCTGATTGTTGTATTCCACATCGATGATTTCTTCCGCTTCTTCCTGTTCAGGGTTATTAGCGGTGATCTTGAGCAGACCATTTTCGAGTTGAATACGCACACCACGGAATTTTTCATTGGATAAAATAGAAGCCCGCGTCAGCGCTTGCTTCAGGTGATTACGACTCGCAATCACAATTTTATCACCGCCCTTTGGCAATACACGGCGATAATCAGGGAAGCGACCATCGACTAATTTACTGGTAAATACTGTGTTAGCCGTAGTAGCACGAATAGCATTATCACCAATAGCAATGGTGATATCGAGATCGTCAGACTCCAATAAGCGCGCCATTTCAATTACGCCTTTACGGGGCACAATGACTTGTTTTTCCGGTAATTGTGCTTCAATCGTACGATGACTTAAGGCTAAACGATGACCGTCGGTCGCTATCGCACGCAAAACATTACCTTCTGTTTCAAACAATAATCCGTTGAGGTAATAGCGTACATCTTGGTTAGCCATCGAAAACTGCGTCGAGTCGATAATTGACTTCAACACGCCCTGCTTCAAGCTAAATTCAATCTCAGCTTGGAAGGCTTCAACGTTAGGGTATTCTTCTGCGGGCAAAGTCGCTAAGGAAAAACGGCTACGGCCTGAGCGCAGCAACCATTTATTATCTTGTTGTTCGACTTTCAGTTCGCTTTGTTCTGGCAAAGACTTAACAATATCGAGCAGTTTCTTCGCTGGAACCGTAGTACGACCTTCTTCGATATCACCGTGAACCACAGCTTGGCCCACGAGTTCGACTTCTAAATCTGTACCAGTCAGCTTAAGTGAGTGACCACTTACTTCTACAAGGAGGTTAGACAAAATGGGCAAGTTATGGCGTCTTTCTACCGCACCACACACCAATTGCAACGGCTTTAATAGGGCATCCCTATCAATTGAGAATTTCATCGTGTCCAAATTCCTTGTTTTAAGAAGATAAGGTTCTAATCAAATTAGCATAATCTTCTTTAATGTCGTGGCTCTCTTCCCGTAGCTGAGCAATCTTACGACAGGCATGCAACACTGTGGTGTGATCTCTACCACCAAAAGCATCACCAATTTCCGGCAAGCTTTGGTTAGTTAATTCTTTGGATAACGCCATTGCCACTTGCCTTGGGCGCGCGACACTGCGTGAACGACGCTTAGACAACATATCAGCCATCTTGATCTTGTAGTATTCAGCTACGGTTTTCTGAATATTGTCTATAGTGACTAATTTTTCTTGAAGTGCCAAGAGGTCACGTAAGGCTTCACGAACAAAATCAATAGTAATTGGCCGACCCGTGAAGTTAGCGTTGGCGATAACACGGTTTAATGCCCCTTCTAGCTCGCGTACGTTTGAACGTAAACGCTTAGCAATAAAGAAAGCCACTTCATCGGGCAAGTTAATGCCGCTCTCTTGAGCTTTACGCATCAAGATCGCTACGCGGGTCTCTAACTCTGGTGGCTCAATAGCCACAGTTAAACCCCAACCGAAACGCGATTTCAATCTGTCTTCAACACCGTCGATCTCTTTTGGATAACGATCTGAAGTCAAAATAATTTGGTGATTCCCTTCAAGTAACGCATTGAAGGTATGAAAGAATTCTTCTTGGGATCTGTCTTTATTGGCAAAAAATTGAATATCATCAATAAACAAGGCATCGACGCTACGGTAGTAACGTTTAAATTCTTCGATCGCATTGTTTTGCAGCGCTTTAACCATGTCCTGGACAAAACGCTCGGAATGCATGTAAACCACTTTGGCATTAGGATTATTTTTAATGATCCCGTTACCGACAGCGTGCAACAAGTGAGTCTTACCTAGACCTGTTCCGCCATATAAAAATAGTGGGTTATAAGCACCACCCGGATTTTCAGCCACTTGTAACGCCGCAGCCTTACCTAATTGGTTAGACTTACCTTCTACGAAGTTATCAAACTGGTAGCTCGGATTAATGTTACTGCGGTGATTCGCGTTCGCCATAGGCTCGGCTTGGACATTAAACGTCGTGCCTACCGTCGCTTTAGTTTGGGTATTCGCTACACGAGTTGGCGCAATCGGTGCTGGAACACTAGGCTTTTTCGCCGAAGGACGACTACCTATATCGAAACGCAATTTAGGCGCGTCGCTACCCATTTGCTCAGTAAAGAACTGATTAATGATATTGATGTACTTATCTCTGACCCAATCAAGCACGAAGCGGTTGGGCGCATAAAGCACCAGAGTATCTCCATCCATTTCGGCTTGTAACGGTCTGATCCACATACTGAACTGCTGAGCAGAAAGCTCATCTTGCAGTCGTCCGATACATTGTTGCCAAAGTGAAACAGCCACTTAGTTATCCCCAAAAGATCATCAAAAAAGAGGTGTATTCTATAGCGAGATCTCAAGGATCGCTATCCTTAAAAAATATTTATCCCCAGCGAGATCATTCTATGTGGATATCCTCGATCATCAAAGATCCAAAACGATCCTTTTATTCAGCACTAACCGCAAATCCTGCTTTATTAAGCGATCCACATTGATCTATAATGGCGCCCCTTCGATCGGCTCGAAGATCCCCTGCACTACTACATGTAGTGTCCGTACACAGAGTTATCCACATCTTATGGTGTATTCTGGGGGTTGATCTAAGGATACGCTGGCAGAAATAAAGCACTTACTTACTTTCGTTGTTGACGTGACTAAGTATTGTGATTACAATTCGGCCTCTTTTTTGCCCTTACCTCTATCCTAGAGATAAGGATATGTTCACTAATAACAAAGACGGATTGCCATCATGAGTAAACGTACTTTTCAACCTAGCAACCTGAAGCGCAAGCGTTCTCACGGCTTCCGCGCTCGTATGGCTACTGTAGGCGGCCGTAAGGTGCTTGCACGTCGTCGTGCGAAAGGTCGCGCTCGTTTATCTGCTTAATAAGTGGGTAACTAGTTGACTAGCTATACCTTTTCGCGGGAGTTACGTTTGTTAACTCCCGCGCAATTTAAATCTGTATTTTCCAATCCCATCAAAGCATCTTCTGCTGAAATTACCTTGCTCGCTATTCCTAACACGGAACAACATCCGCGTATGGGCCTTACTGTTGCTAAACGCTATGTAAAACGCGCCAATCAACGTAACCGTATTAAGCGCGTGATCAGAGATAGTTTTCGCTTGAATCAACACGACATTCCTCATCTTGATATTGTTGTGCTTGTCAGAAATGGCGTGATGGAAATGGAAAACGCTGAAATCAACAAATTGATAGAAAAGCTATGGCGCAAACTCAGTCGCCGCTACAATGGCTAGCGACCACGTTAATTCGTGGCTATCAAGTATTCATAAGCCCTATACTGGGCCCTCGATGCCGTTTCAATCCCACCTGCTCTCACTACGCTATTGAAGCAATAAAAGTGCATGGAACCGCGAAAGGTTGTTGGTTTGCATTGAAACGCATATTAAAATGTCACCCTTTACATCCCGGCGGTAGTGATCCCGTCCCCCCTAAAAATGATAGGTGTAATAAATAGGCTATGGAATCTCAACGCAATATATTGCTCATAGGACTACTGTTTGTCAGCTTTTTGCTGTGGCAACAGTGGCAAGCAGACAAAGCTCCTAAACCCGTTGCAACCGAATCGTCCTTAGTGGCGAACGCGGCAAGCTCGCACAGTGCCGATGTTCCAGAAGCTGATACAGGTGTTCCTGCTGCAGCAGTTACTGCAAACAGCAAACTGATTACGGTAAAAACAGATCAGTTAGACATTCAGATCAATCCAGTGGGTGGTGACATCGTTTTTGCTGCGTTAGTTTCGCACAAAAAAGAACTAGAGAAAGATCAACCATTCGTATTGCTTGAGCAAACGAATGATTTCACTTATATCGCTCAAAGTGGCCTAATTGGTCGCGATGGTATTGATAGCAGCGCAAAAGGCCGTGCCGCATTTAGCACAACGGCAACTGAATATACCTTAGCCGAAGGCCAAGATACCTTAGAAGTACCGTTAACTTATATCGCTGACAATGGTGTGACTTACACTAAAGTGTTCGTATTCCATCGCGGTAAGTTCAACATAGATGTTGACTATAAAATCAACAACACTTCAGCAGCACCACTGCAAGTTCAGATGTATGGTCAGATTAAACAAACGATCAAGCCATCTGAAAGCAGCATGATGATGCCTACCTATCGTGGTGGTGCGTTCTCAACGAATGATGTGCGCTATGAAAAATACAACTTTGACGACATGGCCAAAAGTAACCTGAACCAAGCCACTTTAGGCGGTTGGGCAGCCATGTTACAACACTATTTCGTTTCAGCTTGGGTGCCACCCGCAACTGACAGCAACACCATTTTTTCTAGTGTCAGTGCTGGCGGTTTAGCTAATATTGGTTTCCGCGGCGCGGTATACGATATTGCACCTGGTGCCAGCCAAGAAATTAGCTCACAGTTCTATGTTGGTCCTAAGGATCAAGCAGCACTGTCAGCGATTTCTGAAACCTTAAATCTAGTGGTTGATTACGGTTTCTTATGGTGGTTAGCGGTTCCTATTCACTGGCTATTGATGTTCTATCAATCATTCGTCGGTAACTGGGGTGTGGCAATTATTCTGATAACATTAACCGTTCGTGGTTTACTGTTCCCGCTGACAAAGGCGCAGTACACCTCAATGGCGAAGATGCGTAATCTGCAACCTAAGCTAACAGATTTGAAAGAACGCTTTGGTGATGACCGTCAAAAGATGGGTCAAGCCATGATGGAACTGTATAAGAAAGAAAAAGTTAACCCTATGGGTGGCTGTTTACCTATTATTTTACAGATGCCAATCTTCATTGCCTTATACTGGGTATTGCTAGAAAGCTTCGAATTACGTCATGCACCATTTATGCTGTGGATCCACGATTTATCGGTACAAGATCCTTACTACATACTGCCGCTGCTGATGGGCGTCTCTATGTTTGTAATGCAGAAGATGCAACCAATTGCGCCGACAATGGATCCAATGCAAGTGAAAATGATGCAATGGATGCCAGTAATCTTTACCGTATTCTTCCTGTGGTTCCCATCAGGTCTAGTACTGTACTGGTTAGTAGGTAACATAGTTGCCATCACGCAGCAGAAGATTATTTATGCAGGTCTTGAGAAAAAAGGCTTAAAATAAGCCCTACCTTTAGCAAAGCATAAAGTGAAAATAATACTAAAGGCGGCTTAATTAGCCGCCTTTTCCTTTACATGATTTGATAGATATTAGTTTGGTGGGTATTTCCGTGACAACTGACACTATCGTGGCTCAAGCCACCGCGCCCGGACGTGGCGGCGTTGGCATCATCCGAATTTCAGGCAACAAGGCCAGTGATGTCGCTATGGCCGTATTGGGTCATCTTCCTAAAACGAGATATGCCGATTATTGCGACTTTAAAAGTGCAACAGGCCAAGTAATCGACCAAGGCATAGCGCTGTTTTTTAAAGGCCCCAATTCCTTTACTGGCGAAGATGTATTAGAGCTTCAAGGCCACGGCGGCCAAATCGTTCTAGACATGCTGATCAAACGTGTAATGGAAGTCGGTGGTATTCGAATAGCCAAACCCGGTGAGTTCAGCGAACAAGCCTTTATGAACGACAAGCTAGACTTAACCCAAGCCGAAGCGATTGCCGATCTTATCGATGCCACCAGTGAGCAAGCGGCTAAAAGCGCGCTGCAATCACTCCAGGGTGAATTTTCTAAGGAAGTCCATGAGCTGGTGGATCAAGTCACTAACCTACGTTTATATGTAGAAGCTGCGATTGATTTCCCCGATGAAGAAGTCGACTTTTTAAGTGATGGCAAAATTGCCAATGCACTCTACAAAATCATCGACAAACTTGACCTAGTGCAAGCCAGTGCTAAACAAGGTTCTATCATCCGCGAAGGCATGAAAGTCGTGATCGCGGGTCGTCCTAACGCCGGAAAATCCAGCTTATTAAACGCCTTAGCCGGTAAAGAATCGGCTATTGTTACCGAAATTGCTGGTACAACACGGGATGTATTACGTGAGCACATCCACTTAGATGGCATGCCGCTGCACATTATAGATACCGCAGGCCTACGTGATACGACAGATACCGTTGAACAAATTGGTATAGAACGCGCGTGGAATGAAATAAACAGTGCCGATCGGGTGTTATTTATGGTGGATGGCACCACCACTGCCGCCGTTAATCCCCATGATATTTGGCCTGACTTTATCGATCGCCTGCCCTCAAATTTAGGTGTAACAGTGATCCGCAATAAAGCCGATCTTACTGGCGAAGACTTAATGATGACAGAGGAACAAGGTTATAGTGTTTACCGGATCTCGGCTAAAACGGGCTTAGGTGTTGAACAGTTAAAGCAGCATTTAAAATCACTCATGGGCTACCAGAGTAACCTCGAAGGTGGCTTTATCGCCCGGCGTCGTCACTTAGAAGCCCTAGAACTCGCCGCAAGCCATCTGCAATTGGGTAAAGAACAATTAGAAGTTTATCTAGCAGGAGAGCTGCTGGCAGAAGAGTTACGCATGTGCCAATTAGCACTATCAGAAATCACTGGCCGCTTCACCTCAGATGATCTCTTAGGCAAAATTTTTAGCTCTTTCTGTATCGGGAAGTAAAATAGTAAAACGTATCAAACCAAATCAAAACAACATTATGATTTTAAAATAATTTTGTTTTACTTGGTGGGAAGTGATTTGAAGGGTTTTGTCGATTCTTGCTCCGCATGTGCTCCGAAGATAAATTCTGGAGCACATGCGGAGCACAAGATGAGAAAAACCTATGAAAATCAATATACAAAAGCGAGAACCAGATAAGAATGGCCTGCGCCCCATCAGGCTTGTGTACTATTACGGCTCAAAGACCTCGGAAGACGGTTCAAGGGCTCAAAAGCGCTCTTACGAGCCGCTGAATCTGTTCCTCTACAACAAGCCAAAAAACGCAGTTGAGCGCGAGCACAATAAAACCACATTGCAAAAAGCTGAGGCCATTCGAGCCAAGCGTCTACTGGAAATGGAATCAGCCAAACACGGCTTAGATGACCGCACAAAACTCAATGCCAGCTTCTTTGACTACTTCGACCAAATTACAGCGAGTAAAGCATCCGGTAGCAAATCCAACTACTCAATTTGGGTTTCTGCGGGCATCCATCTCCACCGTTATCACCGCCACGCAGAACTCACTTTTGAACAGGTAGATAAATACTTCTTGGAAGGGTTCCGCCATTACCTACAGCATGAGGCAATGACAAAATCAGATACCGGCCTCTCCAGGAATACCGCCTGTAGCTACTTCAATAAAATTCGGGCAGCACTCAACCAAGCGCAACGAGACCGAATCATCAGAGATAACCCTGTTGAACAAGTCAAATCCATCAAAGCAGAGAGGACACAGCGCACTTATCTCACTCTGGATGAGGTAAAGGCCCTTACCAAGGCAGAATGCCGTTACGATGTACTACGGAGAGCATTTCTGTTCTCCTGCACTACGGGTCTACGCTGGTCAGACATTCATAAACTGGTGTGGAGTGAAATTGAACTATTTGCTCAAGGGCACTACCGAATAATCTTTTCCCAGATAAAGCTCAAAAACTCAGGCAATGGCCTGCAATATCTCGACTTACCGGATTCAGCAGTACGTTTGCTCAACTTGGAAAACAGGGGAAAACCGACAGAACGGGTTTTTAAGGGCTTACGTTACGACAGCTATAGCAACGTCGCGCTAGTGCAGTGGGCTGTACGTGCCGGGATCACCAAACACGTGACCTTTCATGCAGGCCGCCACACCTTTGCAGTAAACCAACTTGCCCGAGGGCTAGACATCTATTCCCTTTCCAGATTGCTTGGCCACAGCGAACTCAGAACGACAGAAATCTACGCAGATATTCTGGAAACCCGGCGCACAGAGGCCATGCGGACCTTTCCAGATATCTTCGATGAGTCATCAGACTAAGAGCATTATTACGACCAAACGACGACATCTTTATAAACAAAAGGGCACCTCGACAGTGCCCTCCAAATCAACCAAATAAGATCGTTAGTTTTTACAGCCGTTCTTATCACATGTGATTTTCTCGTGGGAATTAACCCAGTGATCGGCATTTTTCTTCGTATCAGTGCCGCCGCCAGTGGTGCCGCCTTTAGCACCGCTGTGTACTACACCGGTTGGGGTATGTTTAACAGACATATTGACCGTCCCTAGCTAATGATGTGTTTTTAAAAGCGCATTCGCACGCACATTAAGACCTAGTCATTAAAGCCTGAGCTGTCAATTCGACGAGTAACCGTTACATGTCACAGTTAAAGAACGTGACATGTAACGTATATAACCATTCCTATTTATTTTCAAAAAGTTAAGCATCAACCTAATATCTCCGGCCATACAATTTTCGGTTAGCAACTAGATGATCAGCAGCGGCTTTATCAATCTCATCAGAAGACGCCACACGATTACTCTGCAACCAAGCCAAGATATCTGCTCGCCTGAAGAACACCCGATTACCATTAGGTTTGAAGAATGGGATCTTGCGTTCATGGGTCAGCCGGTACAAAGTGCTTTTCTTTAACCCCGTCAGCTCAGCACATTCCTCAACTGTGAGGATTTCCTTTGTTGTGTCAGGACGTTGCTCGTTTTTGATATGATCGGTAATCAGTTTTTTAAGCAATGACATATCCATCAGCATGCGCTGAAGCATCTCTTTTTCAGTCATGTTGATACTCCTACCTCAGAATCAAACAGGGAAAAGTGGGAAAGTGGGATATTTGAATTATTCATCATCGACTTGCTCCATCTTCAGCATTGCTTGCCTCACCCTGTCAGGCCAAAGGGCAAAAAAACGATAGTAGCGACCGCTCATCTTTAGCTTATAGGTACCACGGCTGCGTTCATTACTTTCAAGACATTGACGGCGGAAGAGCAGCTCAACATCACGCATATAATGAGTTGGCAAATTTAAGCCTTTCAAAAATTCATCTTTGTGGATGAGCCAAAGCTCCTCACCATCGATAAACCGTCGATATCCTATGCTTGTTGGCCTATATACATCGCCTTCTTTAGCAAGTCGTTTGTCCCACTTAGCGAGAACACCGCCAATCTTTTGTAGTAAGCTATATTCCTCAAGATTCATTAAATGACCGCGACTTCCCAACCAAACCCGATATAAGCTGTGCACTGCTTGCTCTGATTCGTCCTCACTCCAATTAACCAGAAAGTTACGAGAGGCAAGCTGCAAGGCCACTAAAATCAGCGCAAAACGCCGGGTGACTCGCTGCACCTGTGAGGATGAATCCGGCAGTAGCCAGCTATCAACAATGCGCTGTAATTCCTTTGGCACGTATTGATTAAGATCCACTACATCAGTCGTGATCAATTCGATGAATGATCTCAGCAATGATCCGTACGTTCTCGCACTTGCAGACTTCAGATGATCAATGGCCTTTTGAGGTGTGGAAAAGCTGTGAAGATCATTCAGCACCCCATGCTGACCAATTACCGGAAGTTCAATCAAACGAACTTCTTGCCCGGCCATCGGGCTACGACCCAAACTTTCAAATATCTCTGAGAGCCACTTTTCACCTGAACTTAATACCAGCACACGCCAATGCTCAGATTCAGCAAGCTTGCCGGTTTTATCTGCCCGCAATTTCCCAGCACCATTAAAAATTTGATACAAACAGGTATCGATATCTTCCGCTTTGGCCATGCCAATTTCATCAAGCGGTAAAACTAGGTCGTGATGTTCACTTGCGACAGCAGCAATACCATTGGCAGTGCCACTCCAACTTTTCATGAAGTCAGAACCACCACAGACACTTGCACACACTTGGAGAAGTGCGGTTTTACCATCAGCAGAATTGGAAACAATATGAATACCGCCATTCTCCAAACCGGCGGGTTTTAACAGTGGTCCTGTAAGGGCACAGCCAATAGCGAAAATTAAATATGGGTTACCACGACAAAAACGCCCGACTTCTTGTCGCCAATCGTCCAAAGATCCTTTTTGCTGAAAATTTGGGGCAACACGCGGAGATAGATATAGATACGGTTCATCACTCCTACCAGAAATCCAACTGGGCGTAACAAATACCTCACGATGCCAACCAGTCCTTTCCACTATGGTTGCAGTACTCGCTTTGCGCGATTCTTGAACTAAATATTGTTGAATCAGTTTCCACGTATCGATGCCAGTTTCTATCCAAAAACCGCTGTCTAATAACCGCTCTCGAATTAACATAGACTGGCTACCATTCAATATCTTCATCAAAAATACCTCCTGGACAGAACAGCCATCCAGATTGAGCCACTCGCACAACACGCCACTACTCCGAATTCGGTCATCACTACGCACTCTAAAAAGAACGCAAATTGGATCGGAAATTTTCCGTTCTTCACCATCCTGTATGCGGAATAAACCATTATTACGTAGTTCAAGCTGCATTTTTCCTCCTACAAACATTGCATCCAAGCCAATACCTCGCTGTGTCGGAAACGGACTGATCGGCCATGATCATTGAGTTTGATTGGTGAAGGAAATTTTCCACTTTGAACATAACGTCGCAGTGTTGCTGGTGATATTTGAGTGAGAGAACACACCTCTCGATATGTGAGTAGTCTTTCGTCAGTGGTGGGTATAACTTGATTCATAATGCCTCCTGAAAATTATTGAACCTTCATGCAGCATCATCCTAAAAATCAGTTACTAAGCAGACCGCTGGAACTGCCCTTTTGGGGAACTTCAATAATAAATTTCAACACGCTGATATTTAATGACATTTATTCAATATATAGATAAAAAACAGCCTCTGAGCAGCAAAAAGCTAAGCCACCAATGAGTTGCTCGACATTACCGTATCAATTTGTGCGCCAGTGAAAAAACTTTCACATGTGAAAGCTTAGAGACCTGACGATTTACACTAAACAAAGCTAGGTCCCCCATAAAAAGTGGAATCGTTTGGATTAGGTCTTTTGAGGAAGATAGCAGTTGTATGGAATAAACCTGTCCAGGTCCCCCATTAGATAATTATCTGGATAGGAATTGGCTAGGTCTTCTGGCTAAGTCGCCATAACAAAAGACCTAGGTGCCCAAAAAGGGCATGAAGGCAGGCGATGGATTAGGTCACACGACAATAGACTGACTCTGTATCAACAACACAGAGGATCATCCAATGACAGACCCATTTACAGTTTTGAATAAACAAATTGCTGCTTGGAATACTTTTGTCTCAAGCGATGACAAGAAGATAGATCACGACGAGGCAATGCTTTTCACCCGTTCAACATCGCAGCAATATCTGAATTACATACATAAGTCTGTTGAGCTAGAACAATTGCGCTATTACTACATTGCACAACGGGTTGCTGAGTTGTATTGGCAGCACAACAAGGCTCACCGCGGCAAAAATACTCCCGGCTACCCCGGACATTACGGCTGTAGAGTGCGACTTCGCGATCGAAAATTTGAAATGTATTGGTTCTATAACGAATTCACGCGCAAAAAGGGAACTGAGGGCTATAACATCATCAGCCATTATTTGTCTCGTGGCGATCAATATCGCTATCTACGATCAACCTTTTCGCTAGCTCAAGACTGGGAAAAACCTGTAATTGAGGCAGTTGAGGACGCTTTTGCCATCATCCGCAGAGCCAACTCAAATCTAATGCGGGTTAGACAACTGTGCCGTTGGAATGACACCAATCTATTCAAAATGGCAGGCGATATCGATGATTTTAAGATGGATAATCCTTTATAATTATGATCTTAAAACACAGCCCTTAACTCATTAGAGATCAGGGCTGTGTGATAGCGGCTATTTGTCTTTTTTGAGTATGGCTTTGAGTGCTGCAATATTAGCCCGCGCGCCTTCGGCTTCTTTTAAACGGCGGCGCTGCTGGGCAAAACGGTCAAACTCCAATTTCGCTTTGTCATCAGCGTCTTTCTTGGAGATTTTTCCTGCACCGTTTAATACATCTCTATCGTTAAAACTCAAGAACTGATCAAGCTTATCGGCCCAGTCCTGCAAGAATACCTGCTTACGGCGTAATGCTTGGTCTTCGGCAAAATCGAGCCACATATTGACGATACGATTGAGCTCTTTGATTTCGTCTTCATGCATATAATTCTTGGCAATGGTGACGTCTGTCTTGCGTACTTCATCACCTTTATAGCTGGTTAGGCCCATATCCGGTTTACTGGCGTCGACTCGGTTGGCGATAAGCTCAGCGGCAGTCATTTGCGTACAGGCATAATGCAACTTGTTCTGGATGGTTTGAAAGAAGCGGTTGGTCTCTTGGTTAGATGGCTCGTAATCAGCAGCCATGGTAAAGATTTCTTTCACCCGCAGATAAACGCGACGCTCACTGGCGCGGATATCACGAATGCGTTCCAGCATTTCATCAAAGTAATCTGGCACAGCAGAATAGCCAACGGGCGGATTTTTCAGGCGCTCGTCATCCATGACGAAGCCTTTGATCAGGTACTCTTGCAACATTCTGGTTGCCCATTGCCGAAACTGGGTGCCACGTGTTGAGCGAACTCGGTATCCTACCGCAAGAATAACCGGAAGACTGTAGTGACGAATGCTTCGCCTTACTTCTCTGCCGCCTTCCAGTTGAACTTGTAAGTAATCCTTACAAGTTGAAATTTGCTCAAGCTCTTCTTCAGAATAGACAGCTTTTACGTGTTGGGTGATCGCTTGAGAGCTAACTTGATACAGCTCAGCCATTGCAGCCTGAGAAAGCCACAAGGTGTCTGATTCAAAACGACACTCGACGCGAGTTTGACCGTCAACACTGGTGAATAAAACAAACTCGCCTTGAGGGGCTTGGGGAATGTTATCAGTCATACAATTAGCCTTCTTACATCATAGTGTTGCGATAATCACTAAAATACCGCATCAATAATGCTCTTCTATGTACCCGTAAGCCTTTTGGAACAACTCTTTGTCTTTGCCCAAACCAAACTGAGCCAACGTTAACAACAGCGCTTTTTGAATCTCTCTAGGACCACTGTTAGAGTTTTGCCAACCTTCAAAACGAGTAGCGTTGACGATTTTGTCGATTTTCTCAACTACATCACCGATTAACTTGGGCGTGGTTTCAGGGCGAGTTTCCAAGAAAAGCTTGGTTAAGGCCTGTTTGTTGTCTTCTTCGGTGACAACATGGTCTCCGGTTTCGCGCTCAGCTTGAACCGTGTCTTTAGCTGCATCTAACAGGCCTTTTAACCAGTCGATGGCTTTGATGACACCGGCTTCGTAGTCTTGGCGCAGTTTTTCTAAGCGTTCACCTAACTCAACAAACTTCGGGTCGTTGCTGCCACGCAGGCGGCCCATCAAGTCAATTTCGAGGCGCTTCGCGCGCTGCTCTTGTTCTTTATCCGTTAGCGTAAAAATGGCGTGCTCATCCATGATCAGCTCGTCGATATCGTCGCGAATGCGATTGATGTCGGTATGCTCGTGGATCATCTTGATAGTTTCAGGACCAAGCGCAGCCCACACTAACGCCCCTGTTTGGCCGACAGGCCGCACCGATTCATAAATCTGGGCCAACCACTTATAGTCTTTGCGGTACGGAGTTAAGAAGATGTCAGGGTTAATGGCCGACCAAAGTTTGGCTAATACGCCAAAGCTCGCGGCAAACTCATCACGTGTTGCATTGGTTGGCAAGCATTCTTGCGCCGCCATGATGCCTTCGAAGCCTTCTAGGGTACGGTCAACGCCAGGGAAGAAGGATAAACACTTCTCTAGCTGGGCCGGTAATAACTCTTTAAAAGCCTCAATGCCCTCCACCACGCCGTCAATTTCTTCAGGGTTGTAGGCTAACGCAGTGCGTAGGTTTTCAAACACGCCGAGGTAATCGATGATCAAGCCCATATCTTTACGCACTTCGTCCGTTTCGTACAGACGGTTAGTGCGGCACATAGCCTGTAACAGGGTGTGATCGCGCAGTGGTTTATCTAAGTACATGCAGTAACAAATTGGCGCATCAAAACCTGTAAGCAACTTCGCCGTGACAATAATCAGTTGTAACGGGTGTTTTGGATCTTTAAAACTTTCTATCAAATCTTTCTGGGTTTGCTCTTCGGCGTCAATCTGCTGCCAACGTTCAAAGTCCAACTGCTGAATTGGCAATTCCAACTCGTCATGCCATTTGCGCCAATCTTTGTTGAGCTTGTCTTTTTTACCGCCTTCTTCGACTTTTACCGGTGCTTGGTCAACGTTCATCACCACTTCAACGGCATCAAAGCCGAGCTTTTCACCCAGCAAGTAGTACATTTGCACGCAGGCATCGCGGTCGTATACCACCACCATGCCTTTCATCTTTTTAGGCTTCACGTGGTCGGTAAAGTGCTTGGCTATATCGGAACTTACTGCGGCCATGCGTTTCGGGGCTTTTAGCATTACCGCTAACTTACCGGCGCGTTTTGAGAGCGCAGCCTTTTCTTCGTCGTCCAAGTTGTTTTCTTTGGCAAGATTTTCGAATTCTTCGTTAATAGCATCCCTATCTACCCGCAACTCAGCTAAACGGGGTTCGAACTTAACCGGGTTGGTGGCACCATCGCGGATCGACTGTTTATAGCAGTAGCGATTCATATAGCGACCGGGGTCTTCCTCGGCGCCGAATAGCTTAAATGTGTTACGGTCAATGCCTGAAATAGGCGTACCGGTTAACCCATAAAAGTGCGCTTGCGGCAGCGCCCAGCGCATCTTATCCCCCAAACCACCTTCCTGCGTGCGGTGGGCTTCGTCCACCAACACAATAATATTATCGCGATTGTTGAGGCCGTTAGGGTTACTGTCGTCGATCTCAACATCTTTAAACTTAAAGATGGTGGTAATTAAAATGCCACGGCTGTCTTGCTCGATGTGTTGGCCGAGCTTTTTGCAGCTTTGTACCTTGATAAGATTTTTAACGTCGGCACCACCAAAGGTTTCGCTAATTTGCGTGTCTAGATCACGCCGGTCAACCACAATCAATACGGTGGGGTTTTTAAGCGTATTGTCACCACGCAACATTTTGGCAGCGTAGAGCATCAATAAGGATTTACCGGAACCTTGGAAATGCCAGATCAGACCTTTTTTGGGGTAGCCTTTGCGCACACGCTCGACAATCTGTTTCGCCGCTTCAAACTGTGGGTAACGCGGCAGAATTTTAATGCGCTTGGGTGGGGTGTTTTTACCAGTTTTAACGGTTGAAAACAGTGCGAAAGATTCCAGCAGCTGCAATAAGGTTTGTGGGTTTAGCAAGCCCTCACAGCTATCCAGTACCGATGCCAAGCCGGGCAAAATGTCATCGCGCAGGTCGGTATTGTGCCAAGGCCCCCAGTCTTTTACCCGGGCGTTGATAGCACCGTAGGCAAAGGTTTTGCCTTCACTGGCAAAACAAAGCAAGTTAGGCACAAAGTAAGGTTCAACGTTGTGCCAGTAGTGCTTTTCACCGCCCATAAAATCAGCTGCGCCATCTTGCCAGGTCACACTCGGGCGAGTGGCACTTTTAACTTCCCCTACCACAAGAGGGATACCGTTCACATAGAGCACAAGATCAAAATAAACTTCGGTTGCCGCGATATAGTGCACCTGCCGCGCCACCACAAAGCGGTTGTTACTGAGATTGTCGAAATCAATCAGGTTGATAGTGATATGGTCGCCATTTTCGCCGAACGGCAAGGTCTTCTCGGCCATTAACCATTCATGAAAATTCTCATTGGCTTTTACCAAACCAGTGTGGCGCGCTTCCAGTACCACACCACGCAGCTTATAAATCACCTCATCGGCATAATCCGGCTGTTTGGCGATATCGGGGTTTAACGAACACAACGCGTCTTTGAGCCATTCATCGACAAAGATATCCTGCGCTTTTTTCGGCAGGCTCTCACCGTGGCAGTAAGTCCACTTTACACCGCTTAACCCTTTTAAGCGGTCGATCATTCCATTTTCTGTGACGGTTTGTTCGTTAAACATGACAATTTCCAAAAGTTAGTCCATATTCAGCAAGCAACTTTGCACCGCTCTTATAGCTTTTACCCGCTGTTTAATCTCTATTATTGTTTGGTTTTGATTTTCCAAAACGGCGGTCACCCTAGCAACTTTCTCAGGTGTTAACTCCGGCAGCTCCCACTTTTTTAAATCAATTCCAGAAATATTGGGAAACGTAGAGCCGGCCCCTTTTGCTTGCTCAAAAATAGCATCTTTTAAGTATTCTAAAATATGATAAATATACCTCTGGTTTATATAGGGCTTTCGCGAGGAAATAGCGGCTAGACCACGGCCAATACAATATTTTTGATCCGCTATATTCATTCTCCCTGTCGTACTTCCACGAACGCAAAACAACACGCTCCCAATAGGAGCTTCACGAGTTATTTGATTCGTGTATTGAACAGGAGTAGGGCTCACTTCTCCAAACTCTGTAGGCCCGTTTAGTAATGGCAACATTGAATCACTTGGATTTGCGAAGCAGTTAGCTCCTTTTGGAGACTGCCCCATAATCACATCTGCAATATCAGATAGCCTTATTTTTCTTCCTTCTACACTAAAAAACTCTGAACGCATTCGATATATTAGTCGCTCAGCAGTTTCCAAAGCATCGATAGCTAACCCCAAGGCAAACTCTGAATTCTCAAAAATATCAACAAGAGCTTCCTTTTTATCCAAAGCTAAAACATCAAATTTTTGTAATTCTTTAAACTTTGTTCTTGGGGATAACGATCCACTTGATGTGGATATTGCATGATTCCAAAAATCGTTTGATTGAACCAAGAATGGAAGGAGCCTTTCAGTGGTACTACTAGCCTTGCCCTCTAACACTATAATGTCACCCGAACAAATCCCATCAAACTCAGCAATAGCAGCCTTTTTCAAGTAAGGACGGCGTTTGCCAAACAGGATATGCCCTTTTTTAAACACACGGGTAAAGCTTGGGTTGTCTTCGGCAATCATTCCCCAGCGTTTTATTTTGAGTGAGCCAAAATCCAAGTGCTCTAAACCAATGTAACGCTCATAGCCATCGGCTATTGGGTCTTTGGTGGTGAGTTTTACTTCGCGGCAAATATCACCAAATTTAACGGTTTGCTTATCACTCATTGCTGCACTTCTCCACCGTTAACTTCAAAACCAAGCTCTTTTAGGCTTTTGAATAACTTATTGGTCTGTTTTTTCAATTGCACACGGCTAACTTTCCATGCCTCGATGGCATGTTCAATATTGTGCACTTCGCCATCATTTTGTGCCTGCACATAGAGAGGTATCGATAGGTTGTAGAGGTTCTCTTTAAGGGTATCAATATCGACCAACGCGGTAATATCGCTTTGCTTATTGGGTTCAAAGTACGCCTCGCACAGTACGGCCAAATCCTCATCAGACAAGCGACTGTGGGCACGCTCGCGGGTAACGTGTTCCACGCCATTGATAAACAACACCTTGTTTTTGCGCTCAGACGGTTTATTGCAATTAAGCACCACCACGCAGGATTCCATCGGCGAGTTGTAAAACAGGTTTGGCCCAAGGCCAATCACCGCTTCGATAATGTCCGACTCAATCACTTGTTTACGAATGCTTTGCTCAGAATCGCGAAACAACACGCCATGTGGCCAGAGCATAGCGGCGCGGCCAGTGTCAGGTTTCAGACTTTTGATGATGTGGGTGTAAAACGCATAGTCGGCGCAGCCTTGCGGCGGTACGCCATAGAGGTTGCGGCCGTATGGGTCGGCGGCAAACTTATCGCGGTTCCACTTTTTAATCGAATATGGAGGGTTAGCGAATATCACATCAAACTGCTTAAGCTGATCGTTTTCAATAAACTTAGGCTCAGCCAGGGTATCGCCGCGCAGCACATCGAACTCTTCAATGTCGTGCAGGAACATGTTCATACGGGCTATAGCGGAGGTAAGCAGGTTAACCTCTTGACCGTGTAAATGTACAGAACGCCACTCTTTACCTTGAGAACGGAGATCCATTACCGCATTAAGCAGCATACCGCCGGTGCCGCAGGTTGGGTCGTAAGCCGATTCACCGGGTTTTAAACCCATAATGCGTGTCATTAAATGCACGACGGTACGGTTGGTATAAAACTCGGCGGCGGTGTGGCCAGAATCGTCGGCGAATTTTTTGATTAGGTATTCGTAGGCCTCACCCAGATCATCCTGAGCAACCGATTTAATCCCCAGCGGGATTTTACTGAAATGCTCAATAAGATCAGATAGCAGATAATCAGGTAGACGCTCTTTATTGGTCCACTGGGCATCACCAAACACGCCATGTAAACGCGGGTTGTTGGCTTCAATTAAACGCAGTGCGTTTTGAATGGCCTCTCCAATGTTCTTGCTGGTGTGGCGCACCTTTTCCCAACTGGCTTCTTTAGGAATATCAAAACGGTGGAACATCGGCATAGCTGCGTATTCAGAATCGCCTTCATGGATCTCCAATGCTTCGGTGTATTCTTCCAAATACACATCCGATAGGCGCTTATAAAATAGCAGCGGAAAGATGTACTGCTTGTAGTCTGAGGCGTCGATTTGGCCGCGTAATAGCTCGGCCGCGCCCCAGAGTAAATCCTCTAATTTTTTCTTATTTAATGCGCTCATATCTCAAACCCTTCTTGGATAAGCAGGGCCTCTAGTTCATTCTCTGCTTGCTCTAATGCGACCAGCTTTTGCTGGAAGTCTTTTAGCGCCTCTTCCACTGTGATGGTTTCTTCTTCAAGCGGTTTTTGTACATAACGTGCAATATTTAAATTGAAGTCGTTTTCTTCAATTTCACTATGGGGAACCCAACGCGCAACACCTTCGATGTCATCAGCTTCAGGGCCTTTGGTGCGCATCTGCCGATAAATCTCATAAATGTCGTCCGCTTGGGTTTCTGACAAGGTATTTTGTGCCCGGCCTTTGGTAAAAATCTCTTCAGCATTGATGATCAGCACGTGATCTTGGTGAGCTAAAGGCCTTTGTTTGCGCAGCACTAAAATACAAGCCGGAATACCGGTGCCATAAAACAGGTTAGAAGCAACGCCGATGACAGCGACAATTCGGTTTTCTTTGAGTAAATTCTCGCGAATTTTACCTTCAGCACCACCACGGAATAGCACCCCGTGTGGCAATACCACCGCCATGCGACCACTCTCGTTCAAAGATGCAAACATATGTTGCACCCAAGCAAAATCGCCGTTGGTTTTTGGGGCTAAACCATATTTAGCCCTGCCATAAGGGTCAGCACTCCAGTTGTCATATCCCCACTCTTTCAAACTAAATGGCGGGTTGGCAATAACACAATCAAAGGTTTCTAGACGGTCATGCTTGAGGAATTTAGGTTCTCGCAGCGTATCGCCACGGACAATGTCAAAATCTTCCTGGCCGTGCAGAAAGAGGTTCATACGAGCAATAGCTTCTGTGGTCAGATTCTTTTCCTGGCCTTTGATTTTTAGCAGGCGTGGATCACCGCCGTTCTCTTTAACGTGGTGGATGGTTTCCAGCAGCATGCCACCAGTACCACACGCAGGGTCATAAACGCCTTCACCGGCTTGCGGATCAAGAATATTAACCATCAAGCGAACAATAGTGCGAGGAGTGTAAAACTCCCCCGCCTTTTTGTTGGCCTTGTCAGCAAAGCGTTTAATCAGATATTCGTATGCCCGGCCCATGTCGTCGTTGCGAACGGACGCAACACCAAGATTTACCTTGTTGAAATGGTTGAGCAAGGTAGCAAGCAGTTCATCAGATAAACGTTCTTTGTTGGTCCAACTGGCATCACCGAAGATTCCATGTAGTTTGGGATTAGCCATTTCGATACCACGAAAAGCATCTTTTAATGTCTGGCCGATGTCTTTGGTCTCAGAAAATACATCTCTCCAATGACAATATTCAGGAATTTGGATGCGATGGAACATATCGCCTTTGGCGAGCTCAGCGTCACCCACTTGCTCCATTGCTTCGAGATATTCTTCGTCGTACACATCGCAGATACGTTTGAAAAAGAGGATCGGAAAAATATAGGTTTTGTAGTCTGAAGCATCGATAGGCCCGGTAATGATATGGGCTGCGTGCCAAAGGTGTGCTTCGAGGTCTTTGATGTTAATTAGGGTCATTGTTTACTCATTTCCTACGGATTCCGCAGGCGATTTTTCTAGCAGTTCTTGTATGTTGCAGTTAAATAAATCACACAGCTTATCTAGTGCGTCTAGGTCCACTTTTAGCGCGGTTTCCTTATAAAGTAGTGTGATGGTGGTGCGGCTTAGGCCTGTTTCTCGCATCACATCGCTAATACGCATTTTATGTTCGCCCATTAAACGGGCAAGGTGACAGCGGATCATGCTTTCTCCACGAGAGTATTCACATATTTGCGTTTTATTACATTGAAAAGTTCAATCACAACATATTGATTGAAGTATGATTTTTAACCATTAAAACTTAGGGTAGTCACTACAGCTTACCCTATCACGATTATGATTTTTCTCAACTTATTTGAGTTGAAATGTAATTTTTTAGGGTAATGAGAACAGATTATCAGTGTGAGGATTTTGAATTGCCGTAATCAAGACAAAACGATACGGCAGGAAGTCTTTCAATTACAGCTCTATACTACTGATATTCTTTGATATAGTAGCAATCAAGTGACGAGAGCACCCCAACATATCCTGAATGTCACTATAGCTATGCCCAGTATTCAATAGGCTAGCTATGTGCTGATGCCGTTTCAGGTCTGGCTGACGTCCATTGTATTTTCCATCGGATTTAGCTTTTGCAATCCCCTGTGATTGACGACGTCGCCGGTCATCATAATCTTTGCGGGCAACGGCGGCGAGCATATCCAACATCATGGCATTAACCGCCTGTAAAATAGCGCCGGTAAAGTCAGTTTCGCTATGTTGTTGTAAAGCAAGCCAACTGGTGGGAAGTTCCGGTGAAACAATAGCTAGGCGTTTGCTGGCCAGCTTTTGTTTCAACGTATCCCAATCACTTTGCTTGAGCCGCGCCAGGCGGTCGATCTGTTCAACTAGCACAATGTCACCCTCGCCTGACTCGGCAATCAAACGCATCAACTCAGGTCGGTGCAACGTTGCACCAGAAACATTCTCAATATAAAAAGCGGCGATTCGCTGGCCATGCTGAGCAGCAAACTGGATAAGGGATTCTCGCGCCCGTTCAGCATTTTGTTCTTTGGTTGATGCGCGAAGGTAAGCTCGAATGAACATCTTGATCTCCACAGTCTGTTATAAGTGGTGCTTTATCTCTGGTCTGCTTTAGGTGGTTCTGTTAGTTGTAAAACCAGTCTGATGGCTAGTTCCGTTGATGTGTACTCAAAAGGAACCAGCTAAGGGCCAAAAATCAGTCATTAAACCCAATATGGTTTCGGTAGTCGTAATCAAAGCTATCAGGAATGCCAATACCAGTACCTAAATGCCCACGTTTATCTATATCTATTGAGGTGTAATCACCATAGAACTCTGAATCGTACTTACGACTTTTCACCTTTCTACGATTCTTTATTGGATAATTACTATTTAAATCAATTGGATATTTAAAAAATGCAACCACTATATATCCAATCCAAAGCGCCAAAGACATTTGCCAACAGAGATAAGTCAGTGCACACCAAAAAGGAACGGCTAGCCACCATCTGCGTTGGATAAATGCGAAAGCTTTAAAACACCAAATAGCTAATGGCAAACCTGCAAGCAATAATCCCCATCCAGAGTCTTGAGCCAGCATCAATCCGAGTAGCAGAACACCAAGCAACATTATATTTACTAAATCATTTTTGAGATTTTGAATCATGTTTCCCCTTCCACTCTTCGGCTTGAGTTTTGCCTTGACATGACAATTTCTGGTTGGCTCTATAGCTGTAAAGACACCAGAAGGTGACCAAACTAAAAAATAGGAATAGCCCAAGCATTCCCCACTCAAATGCAGTCATCACAACCTCCGCTCACTCGAATATCCAGTCCTTGCACACTGAATAACTTGGAAAACATAAAATCAGTCATTTCATCGAGTTCAGATGGTTCATATTCAGGCACGGTAAGGGGCATACCGAAATACTGAAGGTTCCGGTAGGATGATGGCTCGAAAATGCCCTGCGGATAGCGGTCTAACGTGTTGAAAGCCTGATTTAGTCTGAGATCAACAATCCAACCGCCAGGAAGCTCTATCCAGCTATGGGGATAGACTAGTTCTCCCGTGATCTTGCATTTGACACATCCCACTCTAGGCTGATGAAACACCGAATTTCTCGTCAATATATGGCTAATCAGGTAGGTAAGAATTACTGGGTCCGTTTGGACTTCATCCATCGCCAAAACAATATTGTCTAGCTCCTGATATTCACTTTTCATAATGCAGGCTCCTTAAACAGCAGTTGTTCCCCTTGCTCATACAACACTGGATATGGGAGAGATTGGCCATTCTTAACCACATGGTTTGGTGGGTAATAGATCACCATCCACGATGGCAATGCAGCACTGACGGCTCTATAAAACTCATCAACTGGAAAGTCTTTTGCGCCTGACTGGCGGAAAACAAAGCGAGAATAGTTCTTCAGGTGATTAGCAGCGATGTTATAGCTTTCTGATTCACCATCTTTAATGTAGAGCGGGCTCTTCCAGAGATAAGGAGTCGTAATGTTGTAAGCAACCACACATTGACCAATACCGCATCCATGCTCAGCACTTTCAACAGACCAAAGAATCATGGGATGACCATCAATTTCCGGCGTTTCTACATTACTCAGTTTAGTGACATTCAACGCCATATCATCGGCCACATGCTGGATAGCCTGGTCGACAAGATGCACGTATTTCTCATAAGCCTGAGATTCTGAAGTAGCAGCAGATGCGGGCATCCATCCCATTAGACTTGGTCTAGCCGAGGGATTGTCTGGTGTCATCATTATATCGGTAGCGTTAAACGCGAACGTCTGCGTACCAGAAAGACGCCTAAGAGGATCATCAAATGAAGTCGTTAGCCTGGCGAGATCAAGCAATGGAACCAACATCCCCTTACTATAAGAGTGGGTACCATCATGGGAATCTCTCAAATCCAAATCGTAGATGCCCCCGGCTAGCGCTAGATTTAAAGCCCGAGATTCATCTTGAGCATAATGACGGGGTCCGGTTACGCAACCAGACAAGGACACACATAAAGCGATTAATGATAAAGATGGGTATTTTTTCATGATTACCTCCTGCTTTATAAAGATTCGCATGGAGGCAGAAAAACGCAAGCTATTTTGATAAATAATTATTAAAAATCAATAGTTTGTACTGATAGTGCAAACTTCAAAATGGGTAACAATAGCAGTTTATATTCTTTTCCCACTTTCCCAGATATCCCACTTTAAAAATATTGAGAATCCCCTAGAATAGATACTTCCATGACAAAACCCGACAAATGAGTTGCACTCCACATGTGCGCCAATAGCTTTCTAACACTTTGAGTGTTTTTACATTTTTAGTTTCTGTATCGGAAAATAACTAACCTTAATATTATTTCCAGATAAATCAGCCCATACAATATGGGCTGATTTTTTATCTACAACCGAATATTTCCACTCATCGACTAACTCATGATTCGACGTGGCGGTAATGATCTTGCATTTGATAGGATCTTGCATAAAGCGCAAACATCAATGCCGCCAAGATGGCAAAACCAGCAAAGAAAAACATCTGAAATGCGGTAATACTGATCCCCGTCTGGGCAATTTGTTCCGTCACTACCGGACTTTTCACACTGACGTTCGCCAGTAACACCCATAAGTTACCGACGGTCACCGATAAGGTCCAAAAACTCATGATAGTGCCTTTCATGGCTTTAGGCGCTTGGCTATAAGCAAACTCTAGCCCAGTGGCAGAGACTAATACTTCACCAAAGGTGAGCAAAGCATAGGGCACAATCTGCCAAAATATTGATAATGCCGAGCCGCCATCCATCACCAATTGAATGCTACCAACGACTATCCAACTCACGCCCGTGATGGCAATCCCAGCCCCCATTTTACGCAAGGCAGTTAACTTTATCCCCATGCGCTCAATCGCCGGATATAACACAAAGTTATTAAATGGGATCAATAACATAACTAATAATGGGTTTAAAGCTTGCATCATGGCGGGTTCAAACCATTCCGGTTTAGACATGTCATTGGCTTGCAGTATCCAAGTGGACGCTTTCTGATCGAACAAAGACCAAAAGGGAGTCACTAACGCAAATAAGATTAAGATCCGTAGCACCGAACGCACCCCATCAACGGCGATATCCGGATGGATCCCCCTAGCGCGTTCGAGTTGCAATGAAGCCCCTGCGCCAACAAATCCCATTACTAGCACTAACGCACAACACAAACCAGCAACGATACCTAAGGTTGGAATATTCACTAAAGCATACGCTGCAGAAATTATCCCAGCTAAAGCTAACACTAAACCTATGTTGGCTTGACCAGCGATTTTAGTGAGCAATGCGGTACGAATAACGGGTAAAAAACCATGGGGATTTTTCGGTTCAGGTGGCATATGTACATAACGTTTGCGGCCTAACCAGAAGAACACAGTTGCAATAAACATTAAGATACCAGGGATCCCAAATGCGACCGCAGCACCATAATATTTCAATAGTAATGGCATCGATAACGAGGCGAAGAAGGAGCCAAAGTTAATCGTAAAATAAAACAGATCAAACGCTTTCTGCGCCAATGTTTTATTGGTTTGATCAAATTGATCACCCATAAAGGAAGAAACCAAGGGCTTAATCCCACCCGATCCGAGCGCAATTAAAAATAATCCCGTATAAAACCCTTGAATACTGTGTTCAAAAATAGCGAGAAACGCATGACCAACACAATAAATTAAACTTAACCATAAGATAGTATTGTATTTACCGAAAAAACGATCGGCAATCCAACCACCGAGTAACGGGAAAAAGTACACTCCAATGACAAAGGAATGGAACACATCCTTAGCCATAGTTCCGCGCAGTTCTTCTGGAATAGACAACAAAAGTGCTGTCATCAAGAATGGGGTAAGAATATTCCGCATACCGTAAAAGCTAAAACGTTCACAAGCTTCACTGGCTATGATGTAAGGAATTTGCCGTGGCCACTGGGGCGCATTTACGGGTGTTGTCATGGATCATCCTATTATAATTATTTGATTTTAAATGAAATTAACTTTTTAAATATATTAATTATGTATCAAGAAGCTAAAGGTAACATGTAAGCGAAGCCAACCTTATATAAAGGATGCAAAAACTGCAAAAATCACATATTGCTTCTGTGGTCCTATCCACATTTCCTTTATGATGAACATAATAATAGCCATTCAGCTATCTATTTAATTAAAATTAGTTTTAAAAACAACAACACACTGAGAAATCATAATGGCAAAGATTGAAGTAATCGTTGGTACAACATTGGGCAGTGCAGAGTATGTTGCCGACGAAATGATGGCCCAATTAACGGAGCAAGGACACCAAGTTCAAGTTCATTTAACCCCAACATTGTGCGAAATAGACACCCATGCACTGTGGATTATCGTGTCATCAACTCATGGAGCAGGTGATCTTCCAGATAATATTCAGCCTTTTTTCAACGAAATTACCGAGCAAAAACCGGATCTCAGCCAAGTAAACTTTGCCTTATGTGCAATTGGTGACTCAAGTTACGATACCTTTTGCCAAGGCCCAGAAAAATTAATTTCGGCCATTCAAGACTGCGATGCAAAAGCCTTTGTGGATAAGATCCAGATCGATGTACAGCTTGATCCTGTGCCGGAAGACCCAGCCCTTGCATGGTTAGCACAATGGCAACAGGACATTTAAGATCGCTTATTGGATAAGGTCCCGATCTATGTACAGTTTAGATCCTATTTATCCACAATTTACTTATTTAAAGTATAAACATGTGGATAAGCTATTATTTAGATCTGATCAACCTCTGTACTATTCACAGTCCGATCTGCTTAATGATCCGCCTTGTGGATAAGTAGGCGATCTATCCCCATGTTTAATGACATTAGATCGCGATCAGATCACAGGATCAAGATCGCGCTAATTAATGATTTATATAATGAATTTGGGTTATGCACAGAAAAACGCGATCCTAATAGTAAACATAATAAGAAGATCTATATAAAGATCTTAAGATCTATTAGTCCGGATCATCTCGATCGAACAGCGTAAAATGATCATTCACCTAAGACGAAGCAAATGCTAAAATGCTCGGCTCGTACTGAGTCTCTTAGCAATTGAAGGTAGTGGCATGCATTTTCATGAACGGTTTGATGTTATTGTTGTTGGTGGTGGTCATGCCGGAACTGAAGCCGCGTTGGCAGCAGCAAGAATGGGATCAAAAACATTATTACTAACGCACAATATCGATACGTTAGGACAAATGTCATGTAATCCAGCGATCGGTGGCATAGGCAAAGGCCATTTAGTGAAAGAAATTGACGCCTTAGGTGGTGCAATGGCAATCGCAACCGATTATGCAGGGATCCAATTTAGAACCTTAAATTCAAGTAAAGGCCCAGCAGTACGAGCAACACGAGCACAAGCTGACCGTGCACTGTATCGTCAAAAAATCCAAAATATATTACAAAACCAACCTAACTTACGTATTTTCCAACAAGCCGTAGATGACTTAATTGTTGAAAATCATCAAGTAGTTGGTGTAGTTACCCAAATGGGTTTAGCTTTTGAATCTCCAGCTGTTGTATTAACAACAGGTACATTCTTAAGCGGCAAAATTCATATAGGCTTAGAAAACTACAGCGGTGGTCGTGCAGGCGATCCACCAGCGATTGCTTTAGCAAATCGATTACGTGAATTACCGATCCGAGTCGGACGTTTAAAAACAGGTACACCGCCACGTATCGATGCAAACACGATCGATTTTTCTCTAATGGCTGAACAGAAAGGCGATTCTCCGTTACCTGTCATGTCATTTATGGGGGATGTCAGTCATCATCCAAAACAAATATCTTGCTGGATCACTCACACAAATGAAAAAACCCATGAAATTATTCGTGGTGGTTTAGACAGAAGCCCTATGTATTCAGGCGTCATCGAAGGTATTGGTCCACGTTATTGTCCATCGATTGAAGACAAGATCCACCGCTTTGCGGATAAATCTTCGCATCAGATCTTCATCGAACCAGAAGGTTTAAATACCAATGAGATCTATCCTAACGGGATCTCTACTAGCTTACCTTTTGATGTACAGTTGAATTTAGTACGTTCGATCAAAGGCATGGAAAACGCAGAAATCATGCGTCCAGGTTATGCGATCGAATATGATTATTTCGATCCGAGAGATCTGAAAAACTCATTAGAAACCAAAGCGATCAACGGTTTATTCTTCGCAGGCCAAATAAACGGCACTACAGGTTATGAAGAAGCTGGTGCTCAAGGTTTATTAGCAGGCATGAATGCCTCACTGCAAGTACAAGGCAAAGAAGCCTGGTGTCCACGCCGTGACGAAGCATATCTTGGAGTACTAGTTGACGATTTATCAACTCTGGGTACCAAAGAACCATATCGCATGTTTACTAGCCGTGCCGAATACCGTTTGTTACTCCGTGAAGATAATGCTGATATTCGCTTAACGGCAAAAGGTCGCGAATTAGGTTTAGTTGACGATACTCGCTGGGCGGCATTTAGTGAGAAGTTAGAATCGATCGAACTTGAGTTACAACGTTTGCGCGCCCAATGGGTGCATCCAAATTCACCTTTGATCCATGCGTTAAATCCACACTTGAATACGCCGATCTCTCGCGAAGCATCATTTGAAGAATTACTGCGTCGTCCAGAAATGGATTACAGCAAGTTGATGCAGATCGAAGGTTTTGGTCCTGGGCTTGAAGATCCACAGGCGGCTGAGCAAGTTCAGATCCAAGTTAAATATTCTGGTTATATTCAACGTCAGCAGGAAGAGATCAACAAAGCTGTGCGTAATGAGAACACTGGTTTACCTTTGACGCTCGATTACAAAGAAGTACCGGGCTTATCGAACGAGGTGATTGCTAAGTTAAATAACCATAAACCAGAAACCATAGGCCAAGCCTCACGGATCTCTGGTATTACGCCTGCGGCTATTTCAATTTTGTTGGTTCACCTCAAAAAGCGTGGCTTATTACGTAAGAGTGCGTAAAAGCTAGCTTAATCGCTGCTTAGGTCATAGAAGGGAAGCATTCAGGCTTCCCTTCATCGTTTTCGGGCTTCATAATAGCCTTCGCGTTCATAATCGTATCTTTGTTGAGGTTGCTCAGTGTTATCTGCCCAGTTAGAGGCTTATTTAGCCGAAATTAATTTGCCCGCAACCGTCGAGCAGAAAAAACAACTAATTGATTTTGTTGGTATGCTCAACAAATGGAATAAAGCCTATAACCTGACATCGGTGAGAGATCCCGAAGCTATGCTGATCCGTCATATCATGGACAGTTTAGTGGTTTCAAAACATCTGCAAGGTGAACGTTTTATCGATGTAGGCACTGGACCAGGTTTACCAGGGATCCCGTTAGCCATTATGAATCCCGATAAACAATTTGTGTTATTGGACAGCTTAGGTAAACGTATTCGTTTTCAAAAACAAGTGTCCTTTGAATTAGGCATACATAACATCAGTTCAGTTGAAAGCCGTGTAGAAGCGTATCAACCGGAGGATAAATTCGACGGTGTATTAAGTCGTGCATTTGCCTCAATCCAAGATATGCTGACTTGGTGCCATCATCTCCCCGCCGAACATGGACAGTTTTATGCACTTAAAGGCCAGTTGAATGATGAAGAGATGCAACATATTCCAAGTGGATTTGTGGTGAAAGAAGTTATCGAGCTTAAGGTGCCTAAACTCGATGAAAAAAGACATTTATTGAAGATAATCAAAGAATAACAGGCTTAAAAGTGATAAATAAATCATTTATAAGCAAGGGCAATAAACCAGCATTTACATACAGGGTGATATTGTGGGTAAAGTGATTGCCGTGGCTAACCAGAAAGGTGGCGTAGGAAAAACAACTACTTGCGTTAACCTCGCCGCTTCGTTAGCAGCAACAAAACGTAAAGTATTATTGATCGATCTCGATCCTCAAGGTAATGCCACCATGGGGAGCGGTGTCGATAAGTATGACGTAGCTAATACAGCCTATGAATTATTGGTTGAAGAAAAATCCTTCGACGAGATCGTCATTAAAAACACTGCGGGTAAGTATGATTTGATCGCCAGTAATGGCGATGTCACTGCGGCAGAAATCAAATTGATGGAGTTTTTTGCCCGAGAGATCCGTTTGCGTAACGCGCTCGCACCGATCAAAGATCAATACGATTATATCTTTATCGACTGCCCTCCTTCATTGAACATGTTGACCGTAAACGCTATGTCAGCGGCCGACTCTGTACTCGTGCCTATGCAGTGTGAATATTACGCCCTCGAAGGCTTAACAGCGCTGATTGATACCATCACTAAGCTTGCTGCTATGGTTAATCCTGGACTTGGCATCGAAGGCATTTTACGTACTATGTATGATCCGCGTAATCGTTTGTCTAATGATGTGTCCGATCAGCTAAAACAACATTTTGGTGACAAAGTCTATCGTACCGTTATCCCACGTAATGTGAGACTAGCAGAAGCACCAAGTTTTGGAGCGCCTGCTATGTATTACGATAAATCGAGTGCTGGCGCTAAGGCGTATCTAGCGCTTGCGGGTGAAATGATCCGTCGTTCAGAACAACAAACTCAGGCTAAGCAAGCGTAAAGGATCACCATGACGTTGAAAAAAAGAGGATTAGGCAAAGGGTTAGATGCCCTACTGAGTAACAGTCATGCCGCCAGTAAAAAACACACTGACGAAGCTGATGTTATCGATAAAAAAGAAGAGCTTATCCATCTCGATTTAGACTTATTACAGCCAGGTAAGTATCAACCTCGTAAAGACATGTCCCCCGAAGCGTTGGAAGAACTGGCACACTCTATCCGCAATCAAGGCATTATTCAGCCTATCGTTGTGAGACAAGTGACGAATAACATGTATGAGATCATTGCGGGTGAACGTCGTTGGCGTGCTGCGCAACTTGCTGGCTTGAATAAAATCCCCTGCATTGTAAAGCAAGTAGCTGATGAAGCCGCTGTTGCTATTGCTTTGATTGAAAACATCCAGCGTGAAGACTTAAATGCCATGGAAGAAGCCATTGCATTGCAACGTTTAATGCAAGAGTTTGAACTGACTCACCAACAGGTTGCCGATGTTGTGGGAAAATCCAGAGCGAGTGTATCTAACTTGTTACGTTTAAACGGCTTAAATGAGCCAGTTAAGCGTCTACTCGAGTATGGCGACATTGATATGGGTCATGCTCGCGCTTTGTTGGCAATTGAGGGAGAAGAACAAACAAATCTTGCGAGATTAGTGGCCGCTAAGGAATTAACCGTTCGCGAAACTGAACGATTAATTAATCAAACCTTAAATCCGCCTAAACAAGCCGAAACTACGACTAAAGATCAAGATGTTTGTCGTTTAGAGCAGCAGTTAATTGAAAGATTAGGTGCCAAGGTTTCGATCGCTCATAGCAGTAAGGGCACGGGTAAAATTGTAATTAACTATCAGAATCTGGCTGAATTAGACGGAATTCTTAGTAAAATTCATTAATGTCTGTAGATTAACAGTTTTTAATGTAAATTTGTGACAGATGCTAATCTTACATTTTAACTCGTTTGGCGCGAGATCACGTTAAAAGTGTTGTTTTTCCTTATCTCAAAGTTGCAATGAAGGCGTGAAAAGGTATACTTTCGCAAGCTTTTTGTGCATCGACATAAATACGGGTATTTGTCATCCGGTCATCGAAACAAAAAGTATGAATGCGGAGAGGATGAATTGAGTAAGGTTTTAGCGCGTCGTGGCCGGTGGTCAGCCTATAAATTGGTGATGATGCAGGCGGCGGTCGCTGGGGGTGCTTCAATTCTCTTTTTCGCCGTGTGGGGAGTTCAGTTTGGCTATTCTGCATTAGCAGGTGGTTCAATCGCTGTGCTCCCTAATTTTGTATTCGCAACCCTCGCTTTCTCCCACACGGGAGCAAGTTCAGCTGCAAAAGTCATAAAGACTTTTTACTGGGGGGAAGCGGTAAAGTTGCTGTTAACCATCGCAATGTTTTCGTTTGTGTTTATCAATCTTAAGGTCGCTTTTATGCCGCTTTTTGTTTGTTATGTGCTGACGCTAATCGTGCATTGGACAGCTCCTTTATACTTCAAGCAAAGTTAAGTGGGATGAATCATGGCTGCAACTGGTGAAGCGTTAACACCGCAGGGCTATATCCAACATCACCTTACCAACTTAAGTGTTGGTGAAGGCTTTTGGACATGGCACATTGATTCGTTGTTCTTTTCGGTTGGTCTTGGTGTTCTGTTCCTGTGGATTTTCCGCAGCGTTGGTAAAAAAGCGACTTCCGGTGTTCCTGGCAAACTGCAATGTTTTGTTGAGATTATCGTCGAGTTCGTAAATAACAGCGTGAAAGAAAGTTTTCATGGTCGCAATGCTCTGATCGCGCCTTTAGCTCTGACCATTTTTGTATGGGTATTCATGATGAACTTCATGGATATGATCCCTGTAGATTGGCTGCCTCACGCAGCAAGTTTAATGGGTATTCCCTATCTAAAAGCGGTTCCGACGACTGACGTTAACATTACCTTTAGCTTAGCTATTGGTGTGTTCGTGCTGATTATTTTTTACAGCATTAAGGTCAAAGGTGTGTCTGGGTTTGTTAAAGAATTGACACTACAGCCCTTTAACCATAAGGCAATGATACCCGTCAACCTCCTATTAGAGACTGTTACTTTGATTGCTAAGCCAATTTCATTGGCATTGCGACTCTTTGGTAACTTGTACGCAGGTGAGTTGATCTTCATCCTTATTGCGCTGATGTATGGTACCAACTTGTTATTATCTACCCTAGGTGTGACTCTGCAACTGGGCTGGTTAATATTCCACATTTTGGTTATCACGCTGCAGGCGTTTATCTTCATGATGTTGACCATTGTTTATTTAAGCATGGCGCATGAAGATCATTAAGGATTGCTGAAGAAATTTTAAACTAAATCATCAACTAATATAGATTTAGATACTGGAGATACAGATGGAAACGATTTTAGGCATGACAGCTATCGCTGTTGCTCTGCTGATTGGTATGGGTGCTCTTGGTACTGCAATCGGTTTCGGCTTATTAGGCGGTAAGTTCTTGGAAGGCGCTGCGCGTCAACCAGAAATGGCTCCTATGCTACAAGTTAAAATGTTCATCGTAGCGGGTCTTCTTGACGCCGTAACTATGATCGGTGTTGGTATCGCATTATTTATGCTATTTACCAACCCACTGGGTGCAATGCTGTAAAAAACGCTTCTGTCTTAACTCTAAATAGGAGGCTGTTGTGAATTTCAACGCTACCCTAATCGGTCAGACGGTCGCCTTTATCATCTTCGTGTGGTTTTGCATGAAGTTTGTATGGCCCCCTTTGATGAATGCCATCGAAGAGCGCCAAAAAAGGATTGCTGACGGTCTAGCTGATGCTGATCGTGCGGTAAAAGACCTGGAGTTGGCACAAGCGAAAGCGACTGACCAACTAAAAGAAGCCAAGGTAACGGCTAATGAAATTATTGAGCAAGCTAACAAGCGTAAAGCTCAAATAGTTGAAGAAGCCAAAACCGAAGCAGACGCTGAGCGTGCTAAAATCATCGCTCAGGGTAAAGCAGAAATTGAAGCTGAACGTAATCGCGTCAAAGAGGATCTGCGTAAGCAGGTTGCTACTCTTGCCATCATGGGTGCTGAGAAGATCCTTGAGCGTTCTATTGATCCAGCCGCCCACAGTGACATAGTTAATAAACTAGTCGCTGAAATTTGATAAGGGAGTTGAGTTATGGCTGAATTAACCACCATCGCTCGCCCTTACGCAAAGGCAGCTTTTGACTTTGCTATTGAACAAGATGCAGTGGATTCTTGGGCTGAAATGCTCACGTTTGCCGCATTGGTGAGTGAAAACGAAACCATGCAACCACTGTTAGCTGGCTCTTTAGCCAGCACTAAGCTCGCAGCACTCTTTATTAGTGTGTGTGGTGAGCAAGTCAATGTGCAAGGTCAGAACCTGATAAAGGTAATGGCTGAAAACGGTCGCTTAAAGGTGCTACCTGCTGTATCTCAGTTATTTACTGAATACCGTAATGAGTGGGCAAAAGAAGTAGAAGCTGATGTGGTTTCTGCAACTGAGCTGAGCTCTGAACAACAACAGCAGATTAGTATTTCTTTAGAGAAACGTCTCGCACGCAAAGTTAAGCTGAATTGTAGCACTGACGCCGCGCTCATCGCCGGTGTAATAATTAAGACAGGAGACCTAGTCATCGATGGCTCGGTCCGCGGTAAGTTATCGCGTCTGTCTGATAAGCTGCAGTCGTAATTGGGAGTTTGAGCATGCAACTGAATTCCACTGAAATCAGCGATCTGATTAAGCAGCGGATCGAGCAGTTCGAAGTCGTTAGCGAATCTCGTAACGAAGGTACTATCGTTGCGGTAAGTGACGGCATCATCCGCATCCACGGCCTAGCCGACGTGATGCAAGGTGAGATGATCGAACTGCCTGGTAACCGTTTTGCAATCGCGTTGAACCTTGAACGTGATTCTGTCGGTGCCGTAGTAATGGGTCCTTATGCTGATTTAGCAGAAGGCGTAAAAGTGAAAACGACTGGCCGTATTCTGGAAGTTCCAGTTGGCCGCGGTCTTCTTGGCCGCGTTGTTAACACTCTAGGTGAGCCAATTGACGGTAAAGGACCTATCGATAACGATGGTTTCTCGCCAATTGAAGTTATCGCACCAGGTGTTATTGAACGTCAGTCTGTTGATCAACCAGTTCAAACTGGTTATAAAGCCGTTGATGCCATGATCCCAATCGGTCGTGGTCAACGTGAATTGATCATTGGCGACCGTCAAACTGGTAAAACAGCAATGGCGATCGACGCAATCATCAACCAGAAAAATTCTGGCATTAAATGTGTGTACGTCGCGATTGGCCAAAAGGCTTCTACTATCGCTAACGTAGTACGCAAGCTAGAAGAACACGGTGCTTTAGCTAACACTATCGTTGTTGTTGCAACTGCTTCTGAAGCCGCTGCTCTACAATACTTAGCGCCATATTCTGGTTGTTCTATGGGTGAATACTTCCGTGACCGCGGTGAAGATTCTTTGATCGTATACGATGATTTGTCTAAGCAAGCAGTTGCTTATCGTCAAATTTCGTTACTGCTCAAGCGTCCACCTGGCCGTGAAGCTTACCCAGGTGACGTATTCTATCTACACTCACGTTTATTAGAGCGTGCATCACGCGTTAACGCGATTTATGTAGAGAAGTTCACTAAAGGTGCAGTAACTGGCAAAACTGGTTCTTTAACCGCGCTGCCGATTATTGAAACGCAAGCGGGTGACGTTTCTGCATTCGTACCGACCAACGTAATTTCTATTACCGATGGTCAGATCTTCCTTGAGACCGATCTGTTTAACTCTGGCCTACGTCCAGCGGTTAACCCAGGTATTTCTGTTTCTCGTGTTGGTGGTGCGGCTCAGACTAAGATCATCAAGAAACTGTCTGGTGGTATTCGTACCGCACTAGCACAGTATCGTGAGCTTGCTGCGTTCTCGCAATTTGCATCTGATCTTGACGATGCAACACGTGCTCAGCTTGAGCATGGTGTGCGTGTTACCGAACTGATGAAGCAAAAGCAATATGCTCCTATGAGCGTAGCCGCTCAAGCTGTGTCTATTTTCTCAGCTGAAAAAGGTTACCTGAAGAGTGTTGAGCTGAATAAGGTCGGTAATTTCGAAGCCGCTCTGCTCTCGTTCATGAACAGCGAGCATGCTCCTTTAATGAAGCTTATCAATGATACTGGCGATTATAGCGCTGATATCGAAGCTGAATTAAAAGCTGGCCTCGACAAGTTCGTAGCAACCCAAACCTGGTAACAATGATAGAGGTGTCTTAAGACACCTCAGGTCCAGATTGGAGAGTAGAGATGGCCGGCGCTAAAGAGATTAAAACCAAGATCGCGAGTGTGAAAAACACTCAGAAGATCACGTCCGCCATGGAAATGGTGGCAGCCAGCAAAATGCGCAGAGCGCAGGAACGCATGGCTGCGAGCCGTCCATATGCGGAAAGCATGCGTAAGGTGATCGGTCACGTCGCGCAAGGTTCTCTCGAGTATAAACACCCCTATTTGGAGGTGAGAGAGGCTAAGCGGGTTGGTTACATTGTTGTAGCAACCGACCGTGGCCTTTGTGGTGGTCTGAACGTTAACCTTTTCAAAAAGGTTATTGCAGACGTGAAAAGCTGGAAAGCCCAAGGTGCAGAATTTGAATTTTGCCCTATCGGTGCACGTAGTGTGCAGTTTTTCAAAAACTTCGGTGGACAAGTGTCTGCTCACGCTTCAGGTTTAGGCGATGCTCCAAAGCTCGCTGACTTGATCGGGACAGTCGGTGTCATGCTAGAAGCTTACAACGAAGGCAAGCTGGATCGTCTGTACGTGGTATTTAACAAATTTGTGAATACTATGACGCAGACTCCTGTGATCGAGCAGCTGCTACCTTTGCCTAAATCAGAAGATGATGAAACTGCTCATCGTTGGGATTATATCTACGAGCCAGATCCAAAAGCACTTTTGGATACTTTATTGGTCCGTTATGTAGAATCTCAGGTTTACCAAGGTGTTGTTGAAAACATTGCCTCTGAACAAGCTGCCCGTATGGTGGCAATGAAGTCGGCAACAGACAACGCGGGTGAGCTTATCAACGACTTGCAACTGGTCTATAACAAGGCCCGTCAGGCTGCGATTACGCAGGAACTGTCGGAAATTGTTTCTGGTGCCTCTGCGGTTTAGGTTAGGTAACGAATACAAGTTTTAGAGGATTAATCATGAGCACAGGTACTGTTGTCCAAGTGATTGGCGCGGTTGTGGACGTAGAGTTCCCACAAGATGCCGTACCTCAAGTATATGACGCTCTGAAAATCGTAGGTGAAGGCCCGTGTAATGGTTTGGTGCTGGAAGTTCAGCAACAGCTAGGTGGTGGTGTAGTTCGTACCATCGCTATGGGTTCTTCTGACGGTCTGCGTCGTGGTCTTGAAGTAGTAAACTCAGGTTCACCTATTACTGTTCCTGTTGGTACCGCCACTCTTGGCCGTATCATGAACGTATTAGGCGAGCCTATTGATGAAGCGGGTCCAATCGGTGAAGAAGAGCGTTATGTTATTCACCGTACAGCTCCTTCATACGAAGATCAATCAAGCTCTACTGAACTGTTAGAGACTGGCATCAAGGTTATCGACCTTGTTTGTCCATTCGCTAAGGGCGGTAAAGTCGGTTTGTTCGGTGGTGCGGGTGTTGGTAAAACAGTTAACATGATGGAACTGATTAACAACATCGCTAAAGCCCACTCGGGTCTTTCTGTATTCGCCGGTGTAGGTGAACGTACTCGTGAAGGTAACGACTTCTACTACGAGATGAAAGATTCTGGCGTTCTCGACAAAGTGGCCATGGTTTATGGTCAGATGAACGAGCCTCCAGGTAACCGTTTGCGTGTTGCACTGTCTGGTCTGACTATGGCAGAGAAGTTCCGTGACGAAGGTCGTGACGTACTGTTGTTCGTTGACAACATCTATCGTTATACCTTAGCCGGTACTGAAGTATCTGCACTGTTAGGTCGTATGCCTTCTGCGGTAGGTTATCAACCAACATTGGCTGAAGAGATGGGCGTTCTGCAAGAGCGTATCACTTCCACTAAGACGGGTTCTATTACTTCTGTACAAGCGGTATACGTACCTGCGGATGACTTGACCGATCCGTCACCAGCAACAACCTTCGCTCACTTAGATGCGACTGTTGTACTGTCACGTCAAATTGCTTCTCTGGGTATTTACCCAGCGGTTGACCCATTGGATTCGACTTCACGTCAATTAGATCCATTGGTTGTTGGCCAAGAGCATTATGACGTTGCTAACGGCGTGCAAACTGTACTGCAACGTTACAAAGAGCTGAAAGACATTATTGCGATTCTGGGTATGGACGAATTGTCTGATGAAGACAAGACTGTCGTATTCCGTGCTCGTAAGATTGAGCGTTTCTTATCTCAGCCTTTCTTCGTAGCAGAAGTCTTTACTGGATCTCCTGGTAAGTACGTTTCTCTGAAAGACACTATCCGTGGCTTTAAGGGTATTTTGAACGGTGAGTTTGATCACCTGCCAGAACAAGCGTTCTACATGGTTGGCTCAATCGATGAAGTCATCGAGAAAGCGAACAAAAAGAAATAACTAGGTAGTAATACTTAGTTTTTTAAGGAGAACGGGATGGCAGCCATGACAGTACAGCTTGATATTGTAAGCGCAGAGAGCAAAATCTTCTCTGGTCGTGTAGCTTCGCTGCAAGTGACTGGTTCTGAAGGTGAGTTGGGCATAATGCATGGCCACGCTCCTTTGCTTAGTTATATCAAACCTGGCATGGCGCGCATCGTCAAGCAAGACGGCAGTGAAGAAGTGTTTTACCTTTCAGGTGGTATTCTGGAAGTGCAGCCTTCTTCTGTCTCCGTATTGGCTGATGTGGTTATGCGTGCCAAAGATATTGATGAGCAAGCGGCATTAGAAGCTAAGCGTCGTGCAGAAGCCCATATGGCAACTGCTGGCGCTGACTTCAATTATGACGCGGCTATGGTTGAGTTAGCTAAGGCTATGGCTCAATTACGTGTTGTTGAAACCATCAAGAAAAACATTGCCAGATAAGGTTATTGTTTGTGAAAAAAGGCGACCCTATGGTCGCCTTTTTTGTGTCTAAAAATGGGATAGATTGGCATTCTTGCATGTCTTTGATTGACTCGCATCGCTATCTACTTCGCTTTTCGATGTGCTTTCCGTTAAAATTGCGCCACTAATACCAATCGTATTAAATATCTGTTCATTCAGCGGGAGTTCAACGCGCTTTAGACAAGGCGAAGGCTTGAAGGCATAGTGGTGCTCTGTCGAAAGCCTTGAACGCAGTATGAAGCGCGTTGAAACCCGCCCTTTGGGAGCCTCACAGGCATCCCACTCCCGTGTTGCATTGACTTAAAAGGGAATAACCATTTCTGCGTCAATGCGCCTTGGATTGAGATGCCTGTGAGGCTCTGAACTGATTAGATATTTAATGTGATTGGTATACGACCGTAATTTTTCACCCTCTTGGGTATTTGTTCAAGGATATGGTAATGGCATTAAATGTAGTGATCTTAGCGGCTGGCAAGGGAACACGGATGCGCTCTGATCTTCCTAAGGTATTACATCCCATCGCCCATAAGAGCATGGTGCAACATGTCATCGATACCGCTAATAAAGTTGGCAGTGACTCTATTCAGTTAGTCTATGGTTATGGCGCCGACAAACTACAAGCCTGTTTGGGTGAGCAGCAACTTAACTGGGTATTGCAAGCCGAGCAATTAGGCACAGGTCATGCGGTTGCACAGGCTAGCCCACATATCGCTGACAGCGATACAGTGCTTATTCTTTATGGCGATGTGCCGTTGATCCAAACATCGACTCTCGAAGCCTTACTCGCTGCCCGTCCTGAAAATGGCGTTGCTATTTTAACAGTGAATTTAGCGAATCCTATGGGTTATGGCCGTATTGTCCGTGAGCAAGGAAAAGTCATTGGAATTATTGAGCAAAAAGATGCGACAGCAGAACAGTTGCTGATCAACGAAATTAACACCGGCATCATGGCGGTTCCGGGTAAACAACTTAAAACTTGGTTGAGCCGTTTATCGAACAATAATGCTCAAGGCGAATATTATCTAACGGATATTATTGCTATGGCGCACGCTGATGGCGTTGCCATTGATACTGCTCAGCCACAATCGGCCATTGAAGTCGAAGGCGCCAATAATCGCGTGCAATTAGCGCAACTTGAACGTGCTTACCAAGCTCGTGAAGCCGAAAAGCTCATGTTGGCGGGAGCGAATCTTCGCGACCCAAGCCGTATCGATATCCGTGGTGAAGTCACTGTTGGTATGGATGTGATGATCGATATTAATGTGATATTCGAAGGCAAAGTGACCTTGGGTAATAATGTCACTATTGGCGCAGGCGCGATTTTAATTGATTGCGAGATTGCCGATGATGCTGAGATCAAGCCTTACTCTATTATCGAAGGTGCTACGCTTGGCGTTGCTGCCAGTGCTGGCCCATTTGCACGTTTACGTCCGGGAGCAGAACTTAAGCAAGATGCACATATAGGCAACTTTGTTGAAGTGAAAAAAGCGGTGATTGGTGTGGGATCCAAAGCTGGACACTTAGCCTATTTAGGCGATGCCATCATTGGTGATGGCGTCAACATTGGTGCAGGTACTATTACCTGCAACTATGATGGCGCGAATAAGCATCTTACTGTTATCGAAGATAACGTCTTTGTCGGTTCTGACACTCAGTTGGTGGCTCCAGTGACCATAGGTAAAGGGGCAACTTTAGGGGCCGGTTCAACGATTACCCGTGATGTAGGTGAGAATGAGTTAGTGATCACTCGTGTTAAACAAAAACACCTCACAGGTTGGCAACGTCCAGTGAAAATTAAAAAGTAAGTTTTAAAACTCAACTTAATGTCAAAAAAGCGGCCATGTGCCGCTTTTATTTTTATTGTGTTCAATGTTTTGCACTAAAAAGCCTTTTTATTAAGTAATGCTTAATAATTAAGATTTTCTTCATGTTTTTGTGGTATGGGCAAATTGTTGGTTTTTAAGTTAATTTGATCACTGTCACACTCAATTGTAAATTTTAGTAAAGAAGAGAAAATAAAAACACTTCTCATTTATATTGCCTGCAATTCTAAGACGAAAGGTCTATTTGAGGTGTTGGCAATGGTATTTAAATATTCAGTTATAGGTTTAGCTGTAGGCTCGGCATTAATGGCTATGCCGGTTATTGCAGAAGTGGCGAGCGATAAAAATATTGAGCGCATCAATGTGACTGGCCGTACTTTTAACGACTATAAAGTCGGTAGTGCATCGGGTGCCATGCGTGGCGATATCGACTTAATGGATACTCCACAGTCAGTTAATGTTATCCCTGATTTTGTGACTGATGAACAGTTGGCAACCAATCTAGCGGAAGTATTAGTTAATGATTCGAGTGTGACAGCGGGAACCACACGCTGGAACCGTCAAGTCTTCAGTATCCGTGGTTTTGAGATTGATTCGGGTAACGGTTATCTTATTAATGGCCATCAACAATGGTCTCACTACGTACAACCAATTGAAACTTTACAGCAAGTCGAAGTATTGAAAGGTCCTTCGAGCATGTTGTACGGCCAATCTGGCCCTGGTGGTTTAGTGAATATGGTCACTAAGAAACCGACCTATGATTCAATGTTAGATCTTGGTTTTGATACGGATGGCTACGGTTCAACCCGTGCTCAGCTAGATGCGGGCGGCAGTTTAAACGACGCACAAAGCATTCGTTATCGCGGCGTGTTAGTGAAGCAAGATACTAAATACTGGCGTGAATATTCGACCACAGATGAAAACCAAGAGCGTGATCGCTGGTTGGGTTACTTAAACTTAGAATTTGATATCAGTGATGATGTTCTGTTATCGGTTAAGTACGATCACACCCAAGATAAAGCGGGCATAGATGCGGGTGGTTGGTTAGATAAACAAGGTAATGTTATCGGTGAACGTAAAACCGTATGGGATGCACCTTGGGCCTTTACCGATAACACCGTCTCTAACTTAGGTGCCGATCTAACTTGGCAGATGAGTGATGATTGGAAAGTTAAAGTCGGCTATAACGATCAACAATTTAATCGTCAACGTTTTGATTCAGCTCCCCAATATACTGAAGACCCATTCACTAAGGGGTATAGTATCAAACCATTCGATCGTTACGACGATTGGCAGCATAAAACCGCTTTCGTGGACTTTACGGGTGAATTTGCCTTAGCGGGCATGGAGCACCAATTCCTTATTGGGGCTAACTACTTAGACTATTTCTACCAGCAGCAAATTCAGCGTGGGGCAACTCAAACCGTTATTTCTGGGCAAGCGGTAATTGAGCCAGATCTTGATTACCACAATGGCAAAAAAGGTACCCCAAGCGAATACAAGTATTACGGTTTCTATTTACAGGACTTAATGACGCTTAATGAGCAATGGAAATTGCTTGCTGGCGTGCGTTACGACGAACAGAAAAAAGATGGTTATGGCGAAAATAGCTATGCCGTATCGCCTAAGTTTGGTGTGATCTACTCGCCAATGAGTAATGGCAATATTTACGTTAACTATTCAAAAAGCTTTACACCACAAGGCGCGGTAAATAACGAATTCGATGTCAACGATGGCCTGAATTTAAAGCCAGAATACGGTATTCAATATGAACTGGGTACTAAGTGGGAATTGTTTGACGATAGCCTGTTATTAACCGCAGCGGTATTCGATATTACGCTCGAAAACATCACAATTTCAGAGAAATTATCTACACCAATTGGTGATTATACCGATATCACTACTCAGGGTGGTGAACAGAAACATCGTGGCTTTGAAATGGGAGCACAGGGTCAAATCGGTGATAGCTGGTTTGTGACTTCTTCCATGATGTATTTAGATGCAGAGTATCAAACGGGAGATGCCCGTGAAGGTAAAACTCCGATTGATGCCCCTGAGTGGTCGGCCAATATCTGGACCCGTTACGAAGTGACTGACAATTTTGCGATGAACTTCGGTGCTATCTATGTGGGTGAGCGTTTTGCCGATCTCGATAACACTATTACTAAAGATGGTTATGTGCGTTTCGATATAGGTGCAGCCTACACTATGGATATCATGGGCAAAGATGTGAGCCTTCGCGCCAACGTGAGAAACCTCTTCGATACCGATTATATCGATGGTGGCCAGTACAATATGGTCACTATTGGCCAAGATCGTAACTTCAGTGTTGCTGTTGAAGCTAAGTTCTAAAATTCATAACGTTTTAAATCCATTAAAAGCAGTTCATCCCTAAAGGATAAACTGCTTTTTTATTGGTTAGTTTTTAAGTTCACAATTTTAAATTAATTAAAATGACTCGCGATCATGCGAAAGAGTGCTTCGTATGACTAGCAAAAAAGTTTCGTTTCACTATAATGCACCTTTCGAATCGAAACTTAACTGAAAAGTTTTATGAATAAACGAAACACACAGCAGCGTCGCCACAGCATAATCACCATATTGAACGAACAGGGTGAAGTGAGCGTTGATGAACTGTCGTTACGTTTTGAAACCTCAGAAGTGACGATTCGTAAGGATCTCGCCGCGCTTGAGAAAACGGGTTTATTATTGCGCCGTTACGGTGGCGCCGTGGCGATTCCAGACGAAGTCACTCAACAGTTCTCTGCCAAGATCGCGCCTAATAAACTTTCTATTGCGAAAACCGCCGCGCAGCTGATTAAAGATCACAATCGCATCATTATCGATAGTGGCACTACGACGTCAGGCTTGATTGAACAGCTGAACGATAAGCGTGGGCTGGTGGTCATGACGAATGCGCTACACCTTGCAAATGCCATCCATGAACTCGAAAACGAGCCCACCTTATTGATGACCGGTGGCACTTGGGACCCGCATTCTGAATCCTTTCAAGGCCAAGTCGCCGAGCAAGTGTTGCGTTCATATAATTTCGACCAACTGTTTATCGGTGCCGATGGTATCGATCTTGAACGCGGGACCACCACCTTTAACGAGTTAACAGGTCTAAGCAAAGTGATGGCCGAAGTTTCCCGCGAAGTGATCGTTATGGTCGATTCAGACAAAATCGGCAAGCGGATCCCTAACTTAGAGTTACCGTGGTCCAAGGTCAGTGTGTTGGTCACCGACTCACGTATCGACGAGAGTGCGCTCAAACAAATTTCAGATCAGGGCGTGCGAGTTATGTTAGCGCCCTACGCTCAATAGACAAAATAGCTTAACAACTTCATTTTAATTTATAGGTAAAGACTATGTGTGGAATCGTAGGCGCCGTGGCGCAAAGGGATGTGGCTGAAATTCTGGTAGAAGGCTTACGCCGTTTAGAATATCGCGGATATGACTCTGCAGGCGTTGCCGTTATTCACAATGGTGAACTCAACCGTACGCGCCGCGTTGGCAAAGTACAAGAGTTGTCGGCTGCGCTTGAAACTGACCCATTAGCGGGCGGAACTGGTATCGCGCACACTCGTTGGGCGACCCACGGTGAGCCGAGTGAGCGTAATGCTCATCCGCATTTATCGGAAGGTGATATTGCCGTGGTGCACAACGGTATTATCGAAAACCACAATAAACTGCGCGAAATGCTTAAAGGTTTAGGTTACAACTTTAGTTCAGATACCGATACCGAAGTGATTTGTCACTTAGTGCACCATGAGCTGAAAACCCATAACACTCTGCTTGGTGCCGTACAAGCCACGGTTAAACAACTCGAAGGCGCCTATGGCACAGTCGTTATTGACCGTCGTGATAGTGAACGTATGGTTGTTGCTCGCTCTGGTAGTCCATTGGTGATTGGTTTTGGTCTAGGTGAAAACTTTGTTGCTTCAGATCAACTTGCCTTATTACCCGTCACTCGCTCATTTGCTTTCCTCGAAGAAGGTGATGTGGCCGAAGTGACCCGTCGCAGCGTGAGTATTTTCGACTTAAACGGTAATGCCGTTGAGCGTGAAGTCAAAGAATCTGAAATTACCCACGATGCCGGTGACAAAGGCGAATATCGCCACTATATGCTTAAAGAAATTTACGAGCAGCCATTGGCACTGACGCGCACAATTGAAGGTCGTATTGCTAATAAGCAAGTGCTAGACACGGCTTTTGGTGACAACGCTGCTGAGTTTTTAAAAGATATCAAACATGTGCAAATCATCGCCTGTGGTACTAGTTACCATGCGGGCATGGCGGCACGTTACTGGTTAGAAGATTGGGCTGGCGTGTCTTGTAACGTCGAAATTGCCTCTGAATTCCGTTATCGCAAGTCGCACTTATTCCCAAATAGCCTGTTGGTGACGATTTCACAATCGGGTGAAACCGCCGATACCTTAGCGGCCATGCGCTTAGCGAAAGAAATGGGTTACAAAGCCACATTGACGATTTGTAATGCGCCAGGTTCATCACTGGTTCGCGAATCTGACATGGCTTACATGATGAAAGCAGGCGCAGAGATTGGCGTGGCATCGACTAAAGCTTTCACTGTACAACTTGCTGGCTTATTAATGTTGACTGCGGTGATCGGTCGCCACAATGGTATGTCTGATCAAATGCAGGCTCAAATCACTCAAAGCCTGCAATCTATGCCAGCAAAAGTGGAACAAGCTTTAGGTTTAGATGCTGCGATTGCAGAATTGGCTGAAGATTTTGCCGATAAACACCATGCATTATTCCTTGGCCGTGGCGATCAATATCCGATTGCGATGGAAGGCGCGTTAAAGCTGAAAGAGATTTCTTATATTCATGCTGAGGCCTATGCTTCTGGCGAATTAAAACACGGCCCACTGGCGCTTATCGATGCCGATATGCCAGTGATTGTCGTTGCGCCAAACAATGAATTGCTCGAAAAACTGAAATCGAATGTTGAAGAAGTGCGTGCCCGTGGCGGCTTAATGTATGTGTTTGCCGATGTAGATGCCGAGTTTGAGTCGGATGACACGATGAAAGTGATCCCTGTGCCACACTGTGACATCTTTATGGCGCCACTGATCTACACTATTCCTTTACAGCTATTGTCGTACCATGTTGCATTAATCAAAGGTACTGACGTGGATCAACCACGTAACTTGGCAAAATCTGTAACAGTAGAATAAATAGAGATATTTAAATGAAAACCGCTGTGGGCGGACAATAAAGTCTTAAACTGAACAAAATAGATCTAAACTATGACAATAAAGTCTTAAACTAGACAGAATAGTTGTAAACTGAAATCAGTCCAGTTATGCTGTGAAAAAGCATACTGGACTTTTGTTATGGCTAAAGCAAACTCTTCATTTTCTGAAGTGCAAATTGCCCGTCGTATTAAAGAGGGGCGTGGCCAAGGGCATGGTAAAGACTATATTCCATGGCTAACAGTACAAGAAGTTCCTTCTTCAGGTCGTTCCCACCGTATTTATTCTCATAAGACGGGACGAGTCCATCATTTGCTATCTGACTTAGAGCTTGCTGTTTTTCTCAGTCTTGAGTGGGAGAGCAGCGTGCTAGATATACGCGAGCAGTTCCCCTTATTACCTAGTGATACCAGGCAGATTGCAATAGATAGTGGTATTAAGCATCCTGTTATTCGTGGTGTAGATCAGGTTATGTCTACTGATTTTTTAGTGGACTGCAAAGATGGTCCTTTTGAGCAGTTTGCTATTCAAGTCAAACCTGCAGCAGCCTTACAAGACGAGCGTACCTTAGAAAAACTAGAACTAGAGCGTCGCTATTGGCAGCAAAAGCAAATTCCTTGGTTCATTTTTACTGATAAAGAAATAAATCCCGTAGTAAAAGAAAATATTGAATGGCTTTATTCAGTGAAAACAGAAGAAGTTTCTGCGGAGCTTTTAGCACAACTATCCCCATTGGCCCATATCCTGCAAGAAAAAGGAGATGAAAACATTATCAATGTCTGTAAGCAGGTTGATATTGCTTATGATTTGGAGTTAGGCAAAACATTGAGTGAGATACGAGCCTTAACCGCAAATGGTTTTATTAAGTTCAATATTTATAAGTCTTTCAGGGCAAATAAGTGTGCAGATCTCTGTATTAGCCAAGTAGTGAATATGGAGGAGTTGCGCTATGTGGCAAATTAATGAGGTTGTGCTATTTGATAATGATCCGTATCGCATTTTGGCTATAGAGGATGGCCAAGTTGTCTGGATGCAAATAAGCGCTGATAAAGGAGTTCCACAAGCTAGGGCTGAGTTGTTGCTAATGCAGTATTTAGATGAAGGCCGCTTAGTTAGAACTGATGACCCTTATGTACATCTTGATTTAGAAGAGCCGTCTGTAGATTCTGTCAGCTTCCAGAAGCGCGAGGAGGATTATCGAAAAATTCTTCCTATTATTAATAGTAAGGATCGTTTCGACCCTAAAGTCAGAAGCGAACTCGTTGAGCATGTGGTCCAAGAACATAAGGTTACTAAGGCTACAGTTTATAAGTTGTTACGCCGTTACTGGCAGCGTGGTCAAACGCCTAATGCATTAATTCCTGACTACAAAAACAGCGGTGCACCAGGGGAAAGACGTTCAGCGACAGGAACAGCAAAGATTGGCCGAGCCAGAGAATATGGTAAGGGTGAAGGAACCAAGGTAACGCCCGAGATTGAACGCCTTTTTAGGTTGACCATAGAAAAGCACCTGTTAAATCAAAAAGGTACAAAGACCACCGTTGCCTATAGACGATTTGTGGACTTGTTTGCTCAGTATTTTCCTCGCATTCCCCAAGAGGATTACCCAACACTACGTCAGTTTCGTTATTTTTATGATCGAGAATACCCTAAAGCTCAGCGCTTAAAGTCTAGAGTTAAAGCAGGGGTATATAAAAAAGACGTACGACCCTTAAGTAGTACAGCCACTTCTCAGGCGTTAGGCCCTGGGAGTCGTTATGAGATTGATGCCACGATTGCTGATATTTATTTAGTGGATCATCATGATCGCCAAAAAATCATAGGAAGACCAACGCTTTACATTGTGATTGATGTGTTTAGTCGGATGATCACGGGCTTTTATATCGGCTTTGAAAATCCGTCTTATGTGGTGGCGATGCAGGCTTTTGTAAATGCTTGCTCTGACAAAACGGCCATTTGTGCCCAGCATGATATTGAGATTAGTAGCTCAGACTGGCCGTGTGTAGGTTTGCCAGATGTGTTGCTAGCGGACCGTGGCGAATTAATGAGTCATCAGGTCGAAGCCTTAGTTTCTAGTTTTAATGTGCGAGTGGAAAGTGCTCCACCTAGACGTGGCGATGCTAAAGGCATAGTGGAAAGCACTTTTAGAACACTACAAGCCGAGTTTAAGTCCTTTGCACCTGGCATTGTAGAGGGCAGTCGGATCAAAAGCCATGGTGAAACAGACTATAGGTTAGATGCATCTCTGTCGGTATTTGAGTTCACACAAATTATTTTGCGTACGATCTTATTCAGAAATAACCATCTGGTGATGGATAAATACGATCGAGATGCTGATTTTCCTACAGATTTACCGTCTATTCCTGTCCAGCTATGGCAATGGGGTATGCAGCATCGTACAGGTAGTTTAAGGGCTGTGGAGCAAGAGCAGTTGCGAGTAGCGTTACTGCCTCGCCGAAAGGTCTCTATTTCTTCATTTGGCGTTAATTTGTGGGGTTTGTATTACTCGGGGTCAGAGATTCTGCGTGAGGGTTGGTTGCAGCGGAGCACTGATATAGCTAGACCTCAACATTTAGAAGCGGCTTATGACCCAGTGCTGGTTGATACGATTTATTTGTTTCCGCAAGTTGGCAGCCGTGTATTTTGGCGCTGTAATCTGACGGAACGTAGTCGGCAGTTTAAAGGTCTCTCATTTTGGGAGGTTTGGGATATACAAGCACAAGAAAAACACAATAAAGCCAATGCGAAGCAGGATGAGTTAACTAAACGCAGGGAGCTTGAGGCGTTTATTCAGCAAACCATTCAGAAAGCGAATAAGTTAACGCCCAGTACTACTGAGCCCAAATCAACACGCATTAAGCAGATTAAAACTAATAAAAAAGAAGCCGTGACCTCGGAGCGTAAAAAACGTGCGGAGCATTTGAAGCCAAGCTCTTCAGGTGATGAGGCTAAAGTTATTCCTTTCAACGCAGTGGAAGCGGATGATCAAGAAGATTACAGCCTACCCACATACGTGCCTGAATTATTTCAGGATCCACCAGAAAAGGATGAGTCATGAGTGCTACCCGGATTCAAGCAGTTTATCGTGATACGGGGGTAGAGGCTTATCGTGATAATCCTTTTATCGAGGCCTTACCACCATTACAAGAGTCAGTGAATAGTGCTGCATCACTGAAATCCTCTTTACAGCTTACTTCCTCTGACTTGCAAAAGTCCCGTGTTATCAGAGCTCATACCATTTGTCGTATTCCAGATGACTATTTTCAGCCATTAGGTACGCATTTGCTACTAAGTGAGCGTATTTCGGTCATGATTCGAGGTGGCTACGTAGGCAGAAATCCTAAAACAGGAGATTTACAAAAGCATTTACAAAATGGTTATGAGCGTGTTCAAACGGGAGAGTTGGAGACATTTCGCTTTGAGGAGGCACGATCTACGGCACAAAGCTTATTGTTAATTGGTTGTTCTGGTAGTGGGAAGACGACCTCTCTTCATCGTATTCTAGCCACGTATCCTCAGGTGATTTACCATCGTGAACTCAATGTAGAGCAGGTGGTGTATTTGAAAATAGACTGCTCGCATAATGGTTCGCTAAAAGAAATCTGCTTGAATTTTTTCAGAGCGTTGGATCGAGCCTTGGGCTCGAACTATGAGCGTCGTTATGGCTTAAAACGTCATGGTATAGAAACCATGTTGGCTTTGATGTCGCAAATAGCCAATGCACATGCTTTAGGGTTGTTGGTTATTGATGAAATTCAGCATTTAAGCCGCTCTCGTTCGGGTGGATCTCAAGAGATGCTGAACTTTTTTGTGACGATGGTGAATATTATTGGCGTACCAGTGATGTTGATTGGTACCCCTAAAGCACGAGAGATTTTTGAGGCTGATTTGCGGTCTGCACGTAGAGGGGCAGGGTTTGGAGCTATATTCTGGGATCCTATACAACAAACGCAACGTGGAAAGCCCAATCAAGAGTGGATCGCTTTTACGGATAATCTTTGGCAATTACAGCTTTTACAACGCAAAGATGCGCTGTTATCGGATGAGGTCCGTGATGTGTGGTATGAGCTAAGCCAAGGAGTGATGGACATTGTAGTAAAACTTTTTGTACTCGCTCAGCTCCGTGCGCTAGCTTTAGGCAATGAGCGTATTACCGCTGGTTTATTGCGGCAAGTGTATCAAGATGAGTTAAAGCCTGTGCACCCCATGCTAGAGGCATTACGCTCGGGTATCCCAGAACGCATTGCTCGTTATTCTGATCTAGTCGTTCCCGAGATTGATAAACGGTTAATCCAACTTCAGCTAGATATCGCAGCGATACAAGAACAAACACCAGAAGAAAAAGCCCTTCAAGAGTTAGATACCGAAGATCAGCGTCATTTATATCTGATGCTGAAAGAGGATTACGATTCAAGCCTGTTAATTCCCACTATTAAAAAAGCGTTTAGCCAGAATCCAACGATGACAAGACAAAAGTTACTGCCTCTTGTTTTGCAGTGGTTGATGGAAGGCGAAACGGTAGTGTCAGAACTAGAAAAGCCCTCCAAGAGTAAAAAGGTTTCGGCTATAAAGGTAGTCAAGCCCAGCGACTGGGATAGCTTGCCTGATACGGATTTACGTTATATCTATTCACAACGCCAACCTGAAAAAACCATGCATGAACGGTTAAAAGGGAAAGGGGTAATAGTGGATATGGCGAGCTTATTTAAACAAGCAGGTTAGCCATGAGAAACTTTCCTGTTCCGTACTCGAATGAGCTGATTTATAGCACTATTGCACGGGCAGGCGTTTATCAAGGGATTGTTAGTCCTAAGCAGCTGTTGGATGAGGTGTATGGCAACCGCAAGGTGGTCGCTACCTTAGGTCTGCCCTCGCATTTAGGTGTGATAGCAAGACATCTACATCAAACAGGACGTTACGCTGTTCAGCAGCTTATTTATGAGCATACCTTATTCCCTTTATATGCTCCGTTTGTAGGCAAGGAGCGCCGAGACGAAGCTATTCGGTTAATGGAGTACCAAGCGCAAGGTGCGGTGCATTTAATGCTAGGAGTCGCTGCTTCTAGAGTTAAGAGCGATAACCGCTTTAGATACTGCCCTGATTGCGTTGCTCTTCAGCTAAATAGGTATGGGGAAGCCTTTTGGCAACGAGATTGGTATTTGCCCGCTTTGCCATATTGTCCAAAACACGGTGCTTTAGTCTTCTTTGATAGAGCTGTAGATGATCACCGACATCAATTTTGGGCTTTGGGTCATACTGAGCTGCTTTCAGACTACCCCAAAGACTCCCTATCTCAATTAACAGCACTAGCTGCTTATATAGCCCCTCTGTTAGATGCTCCACGAGCGCAAGAGCTTTCCCCAAGCCTTGAGCAGTGGACGCTGTTTTATCAGCGCTTAGCGCAGGATCTAGGGCTAACCAAAAGCAAGCACATTCGTCATGACTTGGTGGCGGAGAGAGTGAGGCAGACTTTTAGTGATGAGGCACTAGAGAAACTGGATTTAAAGTTGGCAGAGAACAAGGACACGTGTTGGCTGAAAAGTATATTCCGTAAGCATAGAAAAGCCTTTAGTTATTTACAGCATAGTATTGTGTGGCAAGCCTTATTGCCAAAACTAACGGTTATAGAAGCGCTACAGCAGGCAAGTGCTCTTACTGAGCACTCTATAACGACAAGACCTGTTAGCCAGTCTGTGCAACCTAACTCTGAAGATTTATCTGTTAAGCATAAAGACTGGCAGCAACTAGTGCATAAATACCAAGGAATTAAGGCGGCAAGACAGTCTTTAGAGGGTGGGGTGCTATACGCTTGGCTTTACCGACATGACAGGGATTGGCTAGTTCACTGGAATCAACAGCATCAACAAGAGCGTCTGGCACCCGCCCCTAGAGTTGATTGGAACCAAAGAGATCGAATTGCTGTACGACAACTATTAAGAATCATAAAGCGTCTAGATAGTAGCCTTGATCACCCAAGAGCGACATCGAGCTGGCTGTTAAAGCAAACTCCTAACGGAACCTCTCTTGCAAAAAATCTACAGAAACTGCCTTTGGTAGCGCTTTGCTTAAAGCGTTACTCAGAGAGTGTGGAAGATTATCAAATTAGACGGATTAGCCAAGCTTTTATTAAGCTTAAACAGGAAGATGTTGAGCTTAGGCGCTGGCGATTATTAAGAAGTGCAACGTTATCTAAAGAGCGGATAACTGAGGAAGCACAAAGATTCTTGGAAATGGTTTATGGGGAAGAGTGAGTGGTTAGGCTAGCTACATTTAATGACAATGTGCAGGTTGTACATATTGGTCATTTATTCCGTAACTCGGGTCATAAGGAGTGGCGTATTTTTGTTTGGTTTAATCCAATGCAAGAACGGAAATGGACTCGATTTACTCATTTGCCTTTATTAAGTCGAGCTAAGGTGGTTAACAGTACAACAAAGCAAATAAATAAGGCGGATCGTGTGATTGAGTTTGAAGCATCGGATCTTCAACGAGCCAAAATAATCGATTTTCCTAATCTCTCGTCCTTTGCTTCCGTACGCAACAAGGATGGAGCGCAGAGTTCATTTATTTACGAAGCTGAAACACCATATAGCAAGACTCGTTATCACATCCCACAGTTAGAGCTAGCTCGGTCATTATTTTTAATTAACTCCTATTTCTGTCGAAGCTGTTTGAGCAGTACCGCTTTACAGCAAGAGTTCGACGTTCAGTATGAGGTTGAGCGAGATCATTTAGAGATAAGGATCTTACCCAGTTCATCGTTTCCTAAAGGGGCGTTAGAGCAGTCGGCCGTAGTGCAGCTTTTGGTTTGGTTGTTTTCGGATCAAGATGTTATGGATTCGTATGAAAGTATTTTTAGGCACTATCAACAAAATAGAGAAATTAAGAACGGCGTTGAAAGCTGGTGCTTTAGCTTTGACCCTCCGCCCATGCAGGGTTGGAAATTACATGTAAAAGGACGTTCTTCTAACGAGGATAAGGATTATTTAGTTGAGGAAATAGTAGGTTTAGAAATCAACGCTATGCTTCCTAGCACAACAGCTATTAGCCATGCCTCTTTTCAGGAAAAGGAGGCAGGTGATGGTAGTACGCAGCACATAGCGGTTTCAACAGAGTCAGTTGTTGATGATGAGCATCTACAGTTGGACGATGAGGAAACAGCCAATATAGACACAGACACACGAGTCATAGAGGCTGAGCCGACATGGATAAGTTTTAGTAGACCTAGTCGAATTGAAAAATCTCGCAGGGCAAGAAAAAGTAGCCAAACTATTTTAGAAAAAGAAGAAGCAACAACAAGTGAAAATAGTAATTTGGTTAGTACTGATGAGCCACACTTAGGTGGTGTCCTAGCAGCGGCAGATGTGGGTGGGAAGCAGGATGCAACCAATTACAACTCTATTTTTGCTAATCGATTTGCTGCTTTTGATGAGCTACTTTCAATTCTAAAAACTAAATTTGCATGTCGGGTGCTTTTTGAAGAAACCTTGGTTTTGCCAAAAGTTGGGCGTAGCCGATTACATCTGTGTAAAGATGGCTCACCAAGAGTGATTAAAGCCGTTGGGGTGCAACGTAATGGCAGTGAATTTGTATTGCTAGAGGTGGATGCATCGGATGGGGTGAAAATGCTTTCTACCAAAGTGTTGAGTGGCGTTGATAGCGAAACATGGCGGAATGATTTTGAAAAGATACGGCGTGGAGTGGTGAAGAGCTCATTGAATTGGCCAAATAGTTTGTTTGATCAATTATATGGACAAGACGGGCATAGAGGGGTGAATCATCCAAAGGGGTTGGGGGAGCTGCAAGTATCGAGAGAGGATATGGAAGGGTGGGCTGAGAGAGTGGTTAGAGAGCAATTTACGCATTAAAGGAATGACTGAAAGAGCCTGTAAACCCTTTTGTGTAAGTGCTTTTGCCGGTCAGTTAAAGGTGGCCATTTAAACGGTCACCAAATTCGATCATAAAACGGTTCATGGCCGGCTTCCAGTTGCGGATCGGCATCGTCCATTTCTTGGTCGCCGCCTGGATAGCCAGGTACACCACCTTCATCGCTGATTCGTCCGTAGGGAACACCTTGAGTTCATATTAATGGAATTTTCTACAAATAGCCTCCGTGGTTTTGAGGGGGGATTACAGACGATCCATAGTAGTAATCCAATGAGTTCTTGAGCGCGGCGACATGTTTGGACGCCTTGGCAAAAATTAGAGCCTGCTTGAAGTGCAGGCGAGCACGTGCTTGGACGATTGATCCATTCGCGGTCAAAAACTCAATCTTGGATGACAGCGTGTCAGGAAATCCAATATCGAAGTCCCGCCCCGTGTCAAAGTAGGGCATTTCATGATCAAAGGACGAAGCTTCCCAGGCCACTTCCCTAATATTCCAGCCGCTAGAAACAAGATTTCGTACGACTTCATCAACTTTTTTGCTTTCCAACTTGTCACAAAGTGCATAGGCAAGAGCTTTGGCGGCAGACACGTGCGTTTCCTCTTAAACATAGGTCGAACGGATACCCGAGGCAAAGCGGAGCATTAGTCCCAAAGCATCTCCGGTAGATCCGGAGGCTCCATACTGAAGGCATGGCATCTTGGGCATTGATATTTGAAACTTCTCTCTAGATAGCAGGGATTTCTTGGCCTTGCCTCATGCTGATAGCTTGTAAATATCACACGATCCTTAGCCCCACAAAGTGAGCATACTCCGTAGCTTTCATTTATAGAAATCGTCGTTAGATTGTCGCAGCATGTGCACGTTCCGACTATTTGCTCAGGAAGCATCGCCATACCTTGGCCTAGGTAAAGAAGATCAGACTCGTAGCCACATCGGTGGCAACTGAGCTTGTACGCAATGCCCATCTGGTTGTCTCACCTGAATCGTAACGTCAGAGCTATTCATCCATCCATTCGGCATCAATGTATGCCACTAAGCCGACCAGCTGACCGTTTGGACTGAAGTATGTTGCCTGCACCCCACTTGACATCTCATCAATACCACCGCACTGCGCTAGGCGCCGGTCCCACTTGCCCACAGAAGCGTCAGGATCGGCTGAGTTCCCCAAGACCCTTGTGAGCCATGCCTCCTTTAACTCAACCTCTCGAATGATTGCGTCGGCCAGCTCCTCCGCGTTATCTAGTTCGACATAGTCTGGAATTCGGACGTACGTTCTGAACACAGCTGGATACTTACTTGGGCGATTGTCATACATGACATCAACAATGTACCCGTTTGTGTAACCGTCTCTTGGAGGTTCGTATGACACTAGTGGTTCCCCTCAGCTTGCGACTAGATGTTGAGGCCTAACATTTTATTAGAGAGCAGGCTAGTTGCTTAGATACATGATCTTCAGGCCGTTATCTGTCAGGGCAAGCGAAAATTGGCCATTTATGACGACCAATGCCCCGCAGAAGCTCCCATCTTTGCCGCCATAGACGCCGCGCCCCCCTTTTGGGGTGTAGAACATCCTTTTGCCAGATGTGGAAAAGAAGTTCGTTGTCCCATTGTTGGCAATGACGTAGTAGCCGGCGAAAGTGCGAGACCCATTTGCGCTATATATAAGCCTACGATTTCCGTTGCGACTATTGTCGTAATTGGATGAACTATTATCGTAGTTGCTCTCAGAGTTGTCGTAATTTGATGGACTATTGTCGTAATTGCTTATGGAGTTGTCGTAGTTGCTTGGAGAAATGTCGTAGTTGGATGGGGAGTAGTCATAGGGAAGACGAGCTTCATCCACTAAAACAATTGGCAGGTCAGCAAGTGCCTGCCCCGATGCCATCGCAAGTACGAGGCTTAGAACCACCTTCAACAGATCGCGCATAGTCTTCCCCAGCTCTCTAACGCTTGAGTTAAGCCGCGCCGCGAAGCGGCGTCGGCTTGAACGAATTGTGTACGCCCAGCATGGGCATGAACTAATGAGGTGAAAGTCCTCTGTAGGAAGGTCACCGTTCAATAACATCCTGTAATTAAACGTTAACTACTAGCGAATGGCAAGGGCTTATCCGCGAGGATTGGTCTGAAGGAAGCCGCTAGCAAATTTGCGAGCTGATGAACAAGAACATCATATGAGGCGTAGGCTAGAGGTGAGTTGGCACAAGACGACGAAACCACGTGATCTAATGGCCACCGTAAATG